>JAKSOV010000012.1 GCA_024405415.1 Akkermansia sp. | reverse complement strand
TCAAAAATAGTACATAGTACCTAGTACATAGTAAATCTACAAATCCCTCATTTGTTATCCCGTCACAGGCGAATGGCTGCCGAGCTCCATGTAAGGCCGGCGCCGAAGGTGACCATGAGGATGATATCGCCTTTTTTAGCCTTGCCTGTGCGCACGGCTTCATCCAGCGCGATGGCGCAGGCGGCGCCGCTGGTGTTGCCGTACTTTTGCAGGTTGACGAACACGCGCTCCGCGGGGATGCCGAGACGCTTCGTAACGGCGGTGATAATGCGGAGATTGGCCTGATGCGGGATGACGAGGGCCACGTCCTCGGGCTTGATGCCCGTGCGGTGAATGAGCGATAGGGCAGATTCCGTCATGTGCTCCACGGCGTGGCGGAAAACCTCGTTGCCGCGCATGGCGATAGTCGCCAGCTTTTCGTGGATGTTCTCCTCGGTGGTGGGGATGGCGGTGCCGCCGCCGGGGACGAGGAGGAGATCGGTCAGCGTGCCGTCCGAACCGATGTGGGAGGCCAGCACGGCGGGGTCGCCCGCCTTGCCCGTGCCCGATTGAAGGATGGCTGCGCCCGAACCGTCGCCGAAGAGCACGCAGGTGGAGCGATCCTCCCAGTTCACAATGTGAGAGAGCTTTTCGGAGGCCACAATGAGGGCTGTCTTAGCCTGGCCGCAGCCGATGTACTGCACCGCGGTTTTGAGCGCGAAGAGGAAACCGGAGCACGCGGCGGAGATATCGAAGGCAGCGGCGTTCTTGGCGCCGATTTTGGCCTGCACATAGCAGGCGGTGGAGGGGGTGTAGGTGTCGGGCGTGATGGTGGCCACGATAATGAGGTCCAGCTGCTCGGGGGTGACACCCGCGGCCTCCATGGCTTTCTGTGCGGCCTTGGCGGCCATGTCGGAGGTCGTTTCATCCGGCGCGGCAATGCGGCGCTCCTCGATGCCCGTGCGGGTCACAATCCACTCGTTAGAGGTGTCCACCATCTTCTCCAAATCGGAGTTGGTGAGACGGCGTTCGGGAACATAAGACCCCGTGCCGATGAGGGCGACGGGAAGTCGCTTGAAAGGTTTCGTCAGATCGTTCATGTCGAGAGAGGGGGGTAATACCGCAGCGCAGCGGAGCGTGGCATAGCCTCCGCTGCAACGGTGGCATTTTAGCACGCGTTGCAAGGCTTGGCGAGCATAATTTCGGTATTCTTAAATAAAAAATGTTATTTGTGAAATCCTTGCGGGAGAATGCGCTCTTTGGTCTTGACTCAGAGGCTCAGAACAGGTATGCTTCAGCTGATAGCTCTCGCGTGCGTCCGTGCGCGCGACCCTCTCTTTTCTAATCCGAAAGTAATCAATATGAAAAAAACTCTGTTCCTTGCTATGGCGTTCGGCCTCGCCGGACTGTCGCAGGCTACGATGGTGAGCTCCACCGGTGTTGTGGTCAATTCCGCTGCCGATTTGCCCGTGTCCGGTGCTCTTTCCATCGGCACCGTTGACGGTGAAGGTGGTGTGACCGTCTCTTCCGGTGTGAATCTTACACTTCCCGGTGCACTTTTTGTCGGCGGTAAGGGTTCATATTCCGGCGCTCCCGAGGGTACGGGTAGCAACGGTACGCTGACGCTCAACGAGGGCGCTACGTTGAAAGTGGGCGCCTCGGATACGTCCGGTGAGGCTCGCTCTTCTCACATCAACGTGGGTAACAGTAAGGATGCCATCACGGGCGTCCTCAATATCAACGGCGCTACCGTTTCCGCTGAGCAGGTCGTGGTCGGCCAGGAAAACGGCGGTACCGGTCATATCGTCATCTCCGGTGACGGCAAGCTGACGCTTCTTCATACGCAGGGCGAGCTGGATGCTTTCCACGGCCTGCTTATCCGCAAGGGTGATGTGACGGTGAAGAGCACGGCAACGCTCACAAACCTGGTTTCCGAAACGCTCGTCGGTACCGAGGACGATGCTCAGCTTATCATTGAGGATGATGCGGAGGCCAAGTTCTTTGCCGTGACGGTCGGCGCGGAGGACGGCTCCACCAATTCTTCCGTGACCGTTTCCGGCGGTTCGATGACGGTTGAGGCAGACCTCGTCGTGTCGGAGTCCTGCTCCGTGACGGTGACGGGTGCTGATTCTTCTCTGTCGGCGGACGCTATCTGGGTGGATAACTCGGAGGTGAAAGTGATGCAAGGTGCTTCGACGGAAGTGGCTTATGTGGAGCTGACCGGCGATACGGCTACCGTGACGGTGGACAATGCCACGGTGGATGTGTCCGAGGCCGTGTATATGAATGCCAACACGACGATGAATGTCTCCAACGCTGCCAACATCGGTGCCGCCGGCACGGAAATCCCCTACATGGAGTTGGCGGCCGGTGCGAACATCAACGTGAGCGGAACATCTCACATCGCTGCTGATGAAATCCACTTCACGGTGACGAATGACAACTACTCCGCCGGTCAGATTCACTTGGAGGACAAGACGTCCACCTGCACCACGACGGATGTCACGGTGACGGTTGACGGCTCTCTGCTGGATGCCCTTACCTCCGGGCAGGAGGAGATTGTGCTTGTCTCCACCCAGCAGGATGATGCTCACCGGACAATCCCCGACAAAGTGACCTGGATTGTGGATGAACGCGATATCACCTACACGGTGGATAACGATCAGAAGGGCCTTGTGCTGAATCTGTATGCCCAGAATCCGGATAATCCCGACCAGAAGCCCGGTGACCTGGTGAACGACATCATCGACTCGCTGGTTTCCCCCACCTCCACGGCGACCATCAATACCCTCAACGGCACGATTTCTGCGCTGGGCGGTCTCTTCAACGTGGTGAAGAGCCAGCTCCAGATGCCCCACAACATCGAGCAGCCCGTCGGCAACGTGGCGGATGACTCCCGCCTGGCCTACACCGGCCGCTACTATGTGGGCGCCAACCGCGCGTGGGTGTCCGGTCTCGGCGCTTCCGACCGCGTGGCGACGGACGGCCACGGCCTCGGCTACCACTACGTCGGCGGCGGTTATGCCGTGGGCTATGACCGCGTGATTACGCCTCAGATGTACGTCGGCGCGGCCCTCGGCCAGATGATCGGCAAGTACAAGGCCAACAACGACCTCATCAAGGACAACCAGACGACCTATGAGGCTTCCCTCTACGCTCACTACACGCACGAGATGAAGAAGAGCGACAACCGCTTCAACGTGGATGCCTACATCGGCGGCGGTCGTGCCCGCAATCGTGCTCACGGCGTGCTGTCCGCGGGTTCCGTTGCTCGCGCAGACGGTCGTTGGGATGACACGACCTTCGGTTGCGGTGTGCGCCTCTCCTACGACATCGTGCTTTCCGACGCTCACATCGTGACGCCCTTCGTCGGTATCGAGGGCATCCACGCCTGGCAGGATAAGTACACCATCTCCAACGGTACGTCTACCGTCTCCTATCATGATGGTAAGGCCTCCCTTTGGACGGTGCCCGTCGGTGTGACCTATCGCTACATCGCCGCCATCGACAAGACGGAATATCTCGTGCCCCACGTGACGGTGGCCTACCTCGGTGATATCTCCCGCAAGGAGCCCCGCGTGAAGTACGATTGGGCTACCGGCGGCGGTGAGGTGCGCGGCGCCAGACCTGCCTGCAGCGGCTTCGAGCTCGAGACCGGTCTCACCTGGATTCTCAACTCCGAGTGGTCCACGGGTGCCTTCTACACCATCGATCAGCGTGTCGGTGACTGCTACCAGCAGGTCAAGGCTTTCGTGAGCTACAGCTTCTGATAAGCCGGTCTCACCACTATTCATTCAGCGGCCGCGCAGCATCCTGCGCGGCCGCGCTTTTATCAGCGCAGAACGACAAAGGCGGCTTTGTGGGCGTTTCGCGCTTGGCGTCCACCCCCTCCGTTTGCTCTGTAATACGACGCCGATATGTGAACTTCCGCGCGCGCGTGCGCGCGTCAATATTTCCGGATTTGTACATTGACTTGGTACATCCCGCCCCGCAGGGCGGGGAAGCAAAACATAAAATCTTCATCATGCGATTTTTCTTATAAAAATCGCGGGGGGGGGGTAACAACGCATTAAGAATAAACGAATTGGAGTAAAATTAACACATTAATCAAATGTTAAAATATCACCATTTGTGAAGTTGTATGGTGAGGTTTAGGGGTGTGTGACGAAAAAATGTTTTGCGTCGGGGGAAAATAATTGATAGAATAGAGGCATATCCTCAGGTGAGGATGAAAAAAATCTTATGAAAACACACCTCCCGACCGGGCTTCGCAAAGCCCTGATTGCCGCGATTTTCGCGGTGTCCGCGGTGGCCTACAACGCGCAGGCTGCCACCGAATATACAGAAGATGCCGAGCTCGGCATCATTGATACTACTACGCCCGGAACGCCGTCTTATGACAGGCAGGTCAGTATCAGGAACGGTGCCGAGATTACGGTCTCCGGCGGCGTGACGGTCAACGGCCTGTTGGTGTCGGAGGGCGCTACGCTGGACTCTGCTTCTACTGTGCGCTCTGACAACGACGGCAGTACTCCCGGCGTTATCGGCGTGACCACCAATAGTAAGATTGACGTGGAGCATGGTTCCCTCATCTCCGGCAGCTCCGTGCTGGTGAGTGATCACGGCACGGTGATTGTGCAGGACGGCGGCCTTTCGACCGGCTATCATGGTAGCTACCCTGCTAACGGTGTGCTCGGGATTGATGACCACAGTAAAGTGTCCGTGACGAATGGTGATATTGACTTGCGTGCCGACCTGGTGGTGAACGACCGCTCCGAGCTGACGCAGAAGGATGGCCACCTGACGATTGAGAACGGCGATATGTATATCACTAACCATTCTCAAGTGACTATCAAGAACGGCAATCTCACCATCGGCGGCAAGACGGAAGATATCGGCGGCGGCTTAGAGGACATTAAGAGCGGCGCGCTCGTGATTGACGGCACGGACAACGTTCACGATGTATACCTCAAGGTGACGAGCGGCAAGGGTGCGAACGGCAACGTTCAGGCCTTGGTTGTGGGTGTCAACAAAGCCGATTTGATTGTGGGCGGTGACCTGACCGCTACGGTGGGCGCGGTTTATTTGAATGAAGCCGAGACAACCATCGGCGGCAATGTGCTGACGAACTCGGGTCTTGCTGTGTCGGAAGGCACGCTGAAAGCCGGTGATGTGACCGTCACCAACGAGTGGCTTCTCAAGCAAGCCGGAAAGATTATCGAAGACGCCAGCGGTCATGGCCATGACACGCAGGTGTCGATGCTTAACGGTGCAAGCGCGATGATGGCTGACCGCATCCTTGGTGTTGAGCTTGAGGATGTGAGCGAGGCCACCGTGGGTCATGTGGATTCGGCCGGTTCGATCATCGTCACGGAGAGCACGCTGAAAGCCGAATCTCTGGTGGCGAACGATACGGTCGCCGAGGCGATTTACAACAAGATCAGCGATGAAATCAGCGAGGCGGTCGCCGATGAGGTGAAGCTGCCTACTTCTAACATTGTGCTGGTCGGCTCCGATGTGACGGTGGCGGGCGAGGTGACGGCGGCTGATAGCATTCTGGTTGAGGGCGAAGTGACCTTGCCCGATGACACCAAGGTGGTGAAGGGCTTCCTCAAAGCCGGTGGCGATGTGACAGCCGGAGGCACTCTCGAGGTACATAAAGCCGACCTGACTGCTGCTAATGTAAACGCTGATTGCGGCGTTATCATCGAGGGCGCGCCCAAGGTTGAGGTGGACGGCGTGATGCAGGACAACCGCAACACCATCGTCACGGGTGATATCACCGTGGAGAACGTGACCGCCACTGCGGATGCCGTGGCCGCCATCATTGAGGCGAAGGCCGCGGTCGGTGATGTGTTTGCCGACGACGAAGAAGCACTGGCCGCGCTCGCCGCGCGCAAAGATGAGCTGCAGCAGTCGCTCGGCGATGTGAGCATCGAGAACGTGCGCAAGAGCATCGTGGGCGATGTTACCACCAACGGCGATATCGTCATCAAGGGCAGCAAGCTGACGGCGGACTCCCTGACGGCGGATGCCACCGATGTGCGCGAGGCTCTGACCACCATCATTGAGAATAAGTTCGGCACCGCAGGCGTTGAAGCGCTGGCGGACGCCCTGCCCACCGTGAGCATCACCGTGGAGGACTCCAAGGTGAATGTGAAGGGCAAGGTGACCTCCGACACCACGATTGCCGTGAAGAACGGCTATCTGGCAGCCACGGGCGATGTGACGGCGAATGACGGCGATATCACCGCCGAGGACGCCGACCTTACCTCCGCCAACATGACCGCCGAGCACGGTGCTATCACCGTGGAGGGCGGCTCTCTCAACGCCACGGGTGATGTGACGGCTGATGCCGGCCTGACCGTGAGCGGCAATGAGGAAGGCACCAGCACGCTGACCGCGGGCGCCATCTCCGTTGTCAACAACGATGCCATCGCTGACACGAAGGACACCATCGCTGAGATTTCTGACAAGATCGGCACGATTGTCGGCGGCGACACCTTCACCAAGGATGCCGCGATTACTGCGCTTCAGGCGGAGTCTCTGGACCTCGCGGGCGTGACCATCATCGATATGGCTGAGGGCAGCGCCGTGGGCGATGTGACTACCAACGGCAGCATCAAGATTTTCGGCAGCACGATGCAGGCCGACTCTCTGACGGCGGATTCCACCGAGGTGCGCGAGGACATCATCAATACCATTAAGGCGAATGCCAAGCTGGGCGGCGCCGAAGCCGTGGAGAAGCTGGAGAACCTCCAGCCCGCTCAGTCGAGCATCCGCGTGGTGGGCTCCGATGTGATGGTGACCGGCGATGTCTACTCCGAGACCGGGATTGAGGTGCATGGCGGCGACAATGGCGCCTCTCTGCTGGCTGCGGGCACGGTGACCGCTGCTGACGGCAGCATCAACGCCTATGAAGCCGACCTCGCCTCCGGCGACATGACCGTTGAGCACGGTCGCGTCGTTGTGCTAGGCGGCTCGCTGGATGCCACGGGCGATGTGAAGGCTGATGCCGGTCTGTTGCTGACGGGCAATGAGGAGGGCACCAGCTCTCTGAATGCCGCGAGCATCACCGTTGCCAACAAGGACATCATTGCCGCTACGCAGGACACCATCAAGGAGATTGATGCGAACGCCCTCCTCTCCCCCGAAGCCAAGGAGGCAGCGGTCGCCGGCGAGATTGCCAATTTGTCGATGCTCATGGGTGTGGATGTCCAGGGCGTGACCTCCGGCACTGTGGGCGATGTGGATGTCGTGGGTGATGTCACCATCGCCGGCAGCACGCTGACCACGGGCTCTCTGAATGCTGATGCTTCCTCCCTGCGCGAGGCTATCGCAGGCACCATCGAAGACCAGTTCGGTGCCACGTTGGCGGAGCAGATGCTTGATGAGATGCCTGTCGCCAAGATTACCGTGACGGACTCCACGCTGACGGTGACGGGCGATGTGACCTCCGAGAGCACGATTGCGACCACGGACTCCACCGTGAAGGTGACGGGTGATGTGGCCGCTGCCGAGACGATTACCGTGAACGGCGGCAAGCTGATTGCCGAGGGTGCGGTGACCGCTCCCGAGACTGTGACCGTGAACGGGGCTACGCTGAAGGCTCAGACCATCGAGGCTGAGACGCTGGTGATTAACGACGGCGAAGAGGCGGAGAGCAAGGTGAAGGTGGAAGACACCATCACGGCTGACATCGACGGCGTCGGCGGCACCATCACCTCTACGGGTACGGAAGGCAAGGGCCTGACGATTGACGGTAATGTGAAGTCCGAAGGCGTGACCATCAAGGCTCCCGAAGGCGACCTCACCGTGAACGGCACCATCAGCGGTGACAGCACCACGCTCACCACCAAGGGCGAGGGCGACATCCATGTCAACAAGATTAACAACACCGAGGGCACCACGATGACCGCTGCCAACGGCGACATCACCATCGACACGCTCAGCAATCTCAACGAACAGATGACGGTGAAGAGCACGAAGGGTGGCGTGACGGTGACCAATGATTCCGTCGCAACGCTGAAGGAATCCGCGATTACCGCCAAGGAGGACATCACCATCGGTGATGCCGCGGTGAACAACGGCATGGACATGTTGGCGCTGACCGGCGGCACGACCGTGACCTCCACCAAGGGCGATATCACGCTGAACCAGAATGTGCAGGTCTCCGATGAGAACACCGCTATCACGGCGGCCAAGGGCACGGTGACCTTCGCGTCGTACGCGAACATGCTGCAGGACGGCGCGACCGTGACGGCGGATACCATCGAGCTGGCTGAAGGCGCCAAGCTGAGGCTGGGTGAGAACTCGGCAGACGCGCTGCAGGGCAAGCTCTCCGGCAAGGGTATGATCATTGCGAGTTGGGATGACCTGAACCGCGCGGCTGACTTCGATGACTCGGCCTTCAACGGCTACATCAGTATGCACGAGCATACGCTCACCATCGCTAACACGGGTGTGGGCGCGGAAGCTCAGATTGGGCTGTATGGTGGCGCTGACCTCAATGTGACCTCCACGGGTGCCTCCCTCGGCAATGTGACCGCCTATGATGATGGCTCGGATGATGGCTCGGTCGTCACCATCAACGCCGGCACGATTGACACCGAGACCACCGCGAGCACAATCGCAATGTGGAACGGCTCCACGCTCAACATCGATGCGAGCGCTGATTCCGCGGACCTCATCACCGTGACGAAGGGTATCGCTATGGGTGCTCACACGGTGCATGTGACCGCTCAGGAGTCTCTGGAATCCATCGAGGGTGATGTGACACACACCATCATCAAGCTGGCGGACGGTGCCGTGAACGAAGTCATGAGCGAGGAAGTGAAGTACGACCTCGATGGCGGTCAGCGCGCGCTGCAGGGCAAGAACATGAGCCTTGTCAACGCGGGTGACCATGTGGATTTGGTGATTTCCACCAACTACCGCGGCACGGAGAAGACCAAGCCCAACCAGACGGCGGTGAACACCCCGCTCAAGGAGCTCTCCGCTGAGGTGCCCCACAACCCGGGTGTGCTGGCTGAGATGCCCTCCGACCTCGCCCACGTGCTCGACGCGCTGGACAACACCCGCAGCGAGGGCGCTACGCTGGACGCTCTGCAGTCCCTGAGCGCCGCGGGCAATCTGGTGGTGACCAACATGATGATGGATTCCTCCCGCAACCACCTGAGCACGCTGCGCAGCCACATGGGCGAGCCGACCTGCAAGGGCAAGGCGACGGGCGGCAATATGTGGGCGGCCTACACGGGCGGTCACGACTTCATCGGCGCTGATGAGTACACGAGCGACTACACCCGCCAGCATCAGGGTGCCATCCTCGGCACGGACTACAGCCTGAGCTGCAACACCTCCGTGGGTATCTCCCTCGGCTACGAGAGCGCTAAGGGTCACCAGGACAGCGTGCGCGCCGACATCGACACGATGTTCGCCGACCTCTACACCACGGTCAAGGCGGGTGCCTTCACCCACCGCTTCTCCGCTGGTGTGGCTCTGCACGACATCGACACCAAGCGTCACACCTACGTCTCTGCCGCTGCCCACACCTACACGGGCAACAGCACGGGCAGCATGGACGCCATCTCCTGGAACCTCGGCTATGAGCTGAGCTACGATGTGCAGCTGAGCTCCGCCAGCACGCTGACGCCCTTCGCCGCCATCGACGTGGCTATCCACCAGATGGATACGCTGACCGAGAAGGGCCAGGGCGATGCCTCCGTCATCACCGAGTATGACGAGCCGGTGCAGGTGGATGTGGCCCTCGGTGCTGCGTACACGTACAGCTTCGCCTCCGGCGCCGCGCTGAGCGCCTCCGCCGCGGTGCACGCCGAGCTGAGCGAGAACCAGCCTGAGGCCACCAACCGCTTCGCCGGTGCCGGCCGCGCCTGGACGACCAAGAGCGCCGAGCGCGCCCCCATCTACGGCGAAATCGGTGCCTCCGTGGTGCTGCCCGTTACGGCCTCCACCTCCCTCATCGGCGGCGGCAACTTCGAGTTCAGCGCAGACCGCACCTCCGTCGGCGGCAACGTCGGCGTGAACGTGAAGTTCTGATAACCCGAATATCAACCCCATCAAACGGCCCGACGCGCAAGCGCCGGGCCGTTTTTGCGCGCGGACGAGTTCGACAAATGAGGGATTTGTAGATTTACTAGGTACTATGTACTATGTACTATTTTTGAATAGAGTGCGGCTGTCGCCGCAAGGATGGGAAACCCGTTCTGACGCTTGCGTCAGAACGGGTTCGTTATCTCGCGGCGGCAGCCGCCGAACTTGATAAATAGTACCTAGTACATAGTACCTAGTAAATCCCAACAAATCCTCCTTTGCCGAGCCTTTCTCGGGCTGTTTTCTGCTCGTGGGTATCCACATGCTGCTCGGGGCGTAAACGGCCCTTGTAGAGCCTTACAGGGGGCTTATTGTGTCATGTGCGCCAATTTAAACTTGACCGCGCGCGCGTACGCGCGTATCATGCGCGCGTATGAGTGACAACGATACTCCCCCCGCTGACGTGACGTCTACCGGGGCTCCGCAAGAATACGGCGCCGCCCAGATTGACAAGCTGGAAGGCCTTGAAGCCGTCCGTAAGCGCCCCGGCATGTACATCGGTGACCCGGACCAGCGCGGCCTGCACCACTGCGTGTTCGAGGTGCTGGACAACTCCATTGATGAACACCTCGCGGGCTATTGCAGCAAGATTGACATCGTGATGCACGTGGACGGCTCCATCTCCGTGGTGGACAACGGTCGCGGCATTCCCGTGGATATTCATCCCAAGTTCGGCATCCCCGCCGTGGAGCTCGTGCTCACCAACCTGCATGCGGGCGGTAAGTTCGGGCAGGGTGCGTACAAATACTCCGGCGGTCTGCACGGCGTGGGTGCCAAGTGCGTGAACGCGCTCTCCGACTGGTTCAAGGCCGAGGTGCGCCGCGACGGCAAGCGCCACGTCATCACCTTCGAGCGCGGCAAGACGACCGAGAAGCTGCACGTCGTCGGCTCCTGCCCCGCGCATCAGACGGGCACCACCATCACCTTCCTGCCCGATCCCACCATCTTCACGGACACCACGGAGTTCCGCTTCGACATGCTCTCCCGCCGTCTGCGCGAGCTCGCCTTCCTCAACCCCGGTCTCGTCATCGAACTGGTGGATGAGCGCGAGAACCCCGAACGCCGCGAAACCTTCTTCTACAAGGACGGCATTAAGGAGTTCGTGCATCAGCTCAACGAGAACAAGACCCTCATCACCCCCGAGCCCATCGTCATGAGCGGCGTGCGCCACATCGAGGTGGAGTACGACGGCAAGAAGATGGAGGACGACGTGATTGTGGATGTCGTGATGCAGTACAACGACAGCGACAAGTACAACATCCTCTGCTACGCCAACTCCATCTTCAACGGCGACGGCGGCACGCACCTCTCCGGCTTCCGCGGCGCGCTCACCCGCGCCATCAACGCCTACGCCAAGGGCAACAACCTGCTCAAGGACAAAGACCCCAGCCTGAACGGCGACGACGTGCGCGAAGGCCTTGTCTGCGTCATCTCCGTCAAGATGCCCAACCCGCGCTTCTCCTCCCAGACGAAGGACAAGCTCGTCAATACCGAGATTGAAGGCGTGGTCGGCAACGTGGTCTACGAAGAGCTCAAGGAATATTTTGAGGAGAACCCGCAGCAGGCGCGCGTCATCATCGACCGCTGCCTCATCGCCAGCCGCGCCCGCGAAGCCGCCCGCAAGGCCCGTGAGAGCGTCCGTAAGAGCGCGATGACGGTCGGCGGCGGTCTGCCCGGCAAGCTGGCCGATTGCTCCAACCGCGACCCCGAGCAGAGCGAGCTCTTCATTGTGGAGGGTGACTCCGCAGGCGGCTCCGCCAAGATGGGTCGTGATCGCCGCTCGCAGGCCATCCTGCCCCTGCGCGGTAAGATTCTCAACGTGGAAAAAGCGCGTCTCGATAAAGCTCTCGGCAGCGAGACCATCCAGAACATCATCACCGCCATCGGTGCCGGCATCGGCGACGGCGAGGGTGAGGGCTCCTTCGATATCAACAAGGTGCGCTACCACAAAATCATCCTCATGGCCGATGCCGATGTGGACGGCGCGCACATCTGTACGCTGCTGCTCACGCTCTTCTGCCGCCACATGCCGGAGCTCGTCCGCAAGGGCTATCTGTATATCGCCCAGCCCCCGTTGTACCGCGTCAAGTACCGCAAGGAGGAAGAGTACATCCAGACCGAGGTGGACCTCAACCGCAAGCTCATCTCCCTGGGCGCGGGCGATGTCACCCTCCGCACCGCCGATAAGAGCAAGGAGTTCGATGCGGACTCTCTCATGGGCATTCTGGAGACGCTCATCTCCCTGCAGAAGTTCGATGCCAGCGTTGCCCAGCACGGCGGCAACCTGAAGGACCTGCTGCGCCACCGCGCCGCCCACGGTGCCTTCCCCGAGTACCTGGTGAAGGTGCGCTGCGGTAACGATGAGGAAATCGTCTATTTCAACACGCAGGAAGACCTCTCCGCCTTCTCCGATGAGAACCGCGACCTCTTCCTCTTCGGTGAGCCCAGCGAGGAAGAGCTGGCGGCCAACCCGCTGCCCGTTCGCGAGGGTCCCAGTCGCCGCGCGCTGCTGCATGAGCTGCATGAGGCCAAGGCCATCACGCGCATCATGAGCCGCCTCGAAGAGCTGGGTATCGCCCCCGACCACCTGCTTAACGACGACAACGCCATCTTCGAGCTGGTGGAAGGTGCGAAGAATGTGGTCACGCCCATCTTCTATGTGGCGGACATTCTCGAAAAGGTGCTGGAAATCGGCGGTCGCAACGTCAATATCACCCGATTCAAAGGTCTGGGTGAAATGGACGCCAAGGACCTCTATGCCACCACCATGGACCCCGAGAAGCGCGAGCTCTTGCGCGTCCGTCTCGATGACGACAACGCCGCCGCCGCCGACAAGATGTTCACCATCCTCATGGGCGATTTGGTTGAACCCCGCCGCCGCTTCATCGAGGATAACGCGCTCAATGTGCGAAATCTTGACGTGTAACCTCTAACCCTTTTTCCTAAACTATGAACGAAACAAGAATTCGTCCTGTGGACGTGGCGGAGGAGGTCTCCAAGAGCTTCCTCGACTACTCCATGTCCGTTATTATCTCGCGCGCTCTTCCGGATGCTCGTGACGGCCTCAAGCCCTCGCAGCGCCGCGTGCTCTTCGCCATGCATGAGCTGGGTCTTGCGCCCAACAAGGGCACGGTGAAGTGCGGTCGTATCGTCGGTGACACCATCGGTAAATACCACCCGCACGGCGACTCCTCCGCATACGGCACCCTCGTCAACATGGCCCAGCCTTGGTACATGCGCGATGTGCTGGTGACGGGTCAGGGTAACTTCGGTACGCCCGAAGGCGACCCCCCCGCCGCTTACCGATACACGGAAGCCAAGCTCTCCCCCATGGGCATGGCGCTCATGGACGACCTCGACAAGGACACGGTCGACTTCCAGCCGAACTACGACAACAACTTTACGGAGCCTGTCGTGTTCCCCTCCGCCTTCCCGAACCTCCTCGTGAACGGCGGCACGGGTATCGCCGTGGGTATGGCCACCAACATGGCGCCCCACAACCTCGGTGAAGTGGTGGACGGCATCTGCGCCTTCATCGACAACCCCCTCATCACCCCCGAAGAGCTCCAGCTCCACAGCGAGGGGCCGGCCTTCCCCACGGGCGGCGACATCGTCGGCAACAAGGGCATCAACACCTACTTCCGCACGGGTCACGGCAGCGTGCTCATGCGCGGCAAGATGGAGGTCGTTACCAACGAGAACGGCCGTGAGTTCATCCACATCTCCGACATGCCCTACGGCGTGAACCGCGCCACCGTGCAGGAGCGCATCGCTGAGCTCTCCCGCGACAAGGTGATTACCGACATCGCCGGCATGCGCGACCTCACGGACTACGTGGAAATCGAGCTCAAGCGCGATGCCCGCCCGCAGGTGGTCATCAACCAGCTCTACAAGCTCACCAGCTTGGAGACCAGCTTCTCCATCAACATGCTGGCCATCCACGAGAACCGCCCCAAGGTGCTCACCATGAAGGATGCCATCAACTTCTACGTGGAGCACCGCCGCGAGGTCGTTGTGCGCCGCACGAAATTCCTGCTCCGCAAGGCTGAGGACCGCGCCGAGATTTTGGAGGCCTACCTCATCGCGCTGGCGAATCTGGACGAGTTCATCCGCATCATCCGCGACTCCAAGAACCGCGAGGATGCCCGCCGCCGCCTGCAGGAGTTCCGCTTCCCCACCGAGCTGGCCAAGGGTCTGGGCATTCTCATCCACTCCCAGCCCAGCGTGCAGGGCGACCACTACGTGTTCACGGAGCGTCAGGTCAACGCCATTTTGGACCTGCGCCTGTACCAGCTCACCGCGCTCGAAAACGACAAGATTACCGATGAGTACAAGAATCTGCTTCTCCAGATTGAGGATTTCTTGGATATTCTTGCCAACGAGAGCCGCGTGCTCGGCATCGTGAAGGACGAGCTGCGCGCCATCAAGGCGAAGTACGCCACCCCGCGTCTCACGCAGATTATCCCCTTCGAGGGCGACATGGCTATCGAGGACCTTATCCCGAACGACTCCATGATTGTCACCATCACCCACAGCGGCTACATCAAGCGCACCAAGACGGACGAGTACCGTCTGCAGGCGCGCGGCGGCAAGGGCGTGAAGGCGGCGACCACCAAGAGCAAGAAGGACAAGGCGGACTACGTGGAGCACCTCTTCGCCGCCCAGAACCACGACTACATCATGTTCTTCACCAACACGGGTCGCGTGTACGTGGAGCGCGTGTATGAGATTGACGAAGCCGCCCGCAGCGCGCAGGGTCGCTCCATCAAGAACCTCCTCGACCTTCAGGCCGAGGAGCACATCTCTGCCATCCTGCGTCTGGAGCGCAAGGTGAGCGAGGACGGCAAGGATATTACCTTCGCCGAGGGCTCCGGCAACGTTGTCTTCGCCACCCGAAACGGCACGGTGAAGAAGACCGCCCTCAACGACTTCGTGAACTACCGCAAGGCGGGCATCATCGCCATCAACCTGGAGGAGGGCAACAGCCTCGTGAATGCCGAGCTGACCAACGGCGACTCCGACATCGTGCTTGTCACGCACGACGGCATGAGCATCCGCTTCCATGAGGACGACATGCGCACGCAGGGCCGCAACACCATCGGTGTCCGCGGCATCCGCCTGCGCGAAGGCGACTACGTTGTCGCCCTCGCCGTGGTGCAGGCGGAGGCCCACCTCCTCGTGGTCTCCGAGAACGGTCTCGGCAAGCGCACGGGCTTCGATGAATACCGCGTCCAAACCCGCGGCGGCATCGGTCTCAAGACCATGAACTGCACGGACAAGACCGGCCGCGTCGTCTCCGCCACCACCGTCACGGATGCCGACGAGCTCATGATTATGACCAGCGCCGGCCAATCCGTCCGCATCAAAGTCTCCACCGTCCGCGAAACCGGCCGCGCCACCCAAGGCGTCAAGCTCATCACCCTCAACGACGGCAAAGAATCCATCCAAGAAATCACCCTCGTCATCCCCGACGACAGCGACGGCGAGCCCGCCGAGGGCATTGACGAAGAAGGCGATTCCGACACCGAAGGCGCAACGGAAGCAACGCCCGAAACCACTGAGGAATAATCCTCCTCACAGCCACTCATACACAAGGCGGCAGCGCTCACGCGCTGCCGCCTTTCAGTTATCCAAATTTTTTGGATAACTGAAAGTGAATAGCGCACAGTTGCTTTGTGATCTGGTTTAAATTTGCCTCAAGTTTCGGGGATAATTGACGCAAATTTAAAAATGAGGCTTCTTCGCTGGGCAATTGTAAATAAAACCCGATTGTAAACAATTTTATACAAAAGGAGGCAGCACTTGTGCACTGCCTCCTTTTGTATGATAAAAGTTATCTTTAATGGCTTTCAGTCGTATCGCTGACCGCTACATGTGCATCATTTGAGGCACTTTTCTTTGAGGCAGAAATGGATAAAAGTCTTCCATTCATGATTGCTATGCCAAGAATTGTAACGAAGAATAGCGCGACTCCAATGTCTAATGTGCTAAGAAGGCTATAGCACCGAAGACCCAAACTTATGGCGAAACCTAATATGATAAATATGTAACCAAACCATCGATTTTGTACTCGACCATGGTTTTCTACCTCGGCTTTCTTGTCGTTGCGAATTTCTTGCCGCTCATGGGCTTTTGAATCTTCTTCGAAAGCATGAGCTTGATTGGCCTTAAATAGCTCAATAAACTTTGCTTGAGCCTCTTTGTCCTGCATACTGTCAATGGCAGGAACCATCAGCACATCATGGGGAATAGCACACTGCGCCATGTAATTGCGTTTAGTAATTTGCCCGCTCTCCGGATCTTTTGTAGAGGAGGAGCCGCCAACGGCGACCCCAGGGCTCATGTGCGGAATGGGGGCAAGGGTGTCGGGATTTTCTTCGTTCATAGCTTGCAAGTTGTGACTGAGAGAGTAAAACGGAGATTAAGCATGGCGCAGAGCGTCTGCCTTTTCTTGGATTCCGCTAATTTGTTCTTCTAGGCGAGAAACAGCGGCACTATATACGGGAGAGATTTCAGCTTGCTGTAAAATTTCTGAACCTTCTTCACTATTCATAGTAGCTTCTGCGGCTTGGCGGAAAAGAACCCAATTTATACCAGTTGAGAGGGTGCGGATGCGTGCTGAGGTGCGCTGTTCATCTGCCGCGTGTGTTGGCATAATTACCCCACACGTCAGCACCGACAGTACGGCACTGAGCATTTTGTGCAGAAATGATGGCAAGTGCAGTTTCATGGTTGGCTGATTGTAGCATTGTTCCGTGGAACATTGCAAGAGATTTTTTGTGACTGTTTATTCATGCCCTGAAAGAGAATGAGATTTCAGAGTGACGAAAAACGTGAAGAATCAATGTTTCTTGATTCATCATTGAGCGACTTGGAGAAGTTAAAAAATGGTATCTCTCAATCCTAAATTGTTAACTTTTACGAAGTATGTCCCCAAGAACGCTAGAGAATCCGCAGTCGCCCCTTCCTGTTTCTTTATGCATCAATCCCTTTCGCACAACAGGTTCGATGAGCGTTGTCTAGGCGTCTATGAATGTACGATATGATGCCGAGAATCTCCAATACCTCAATCTCGGTTTTGCCCCAATTTTGCTTGAGTGTATGGGCAGCAGGGTTGCGGAAGTGTCCGTGGATGCCGCGCAGAAGGTTGCCGAAGCCTTTGTACTCTGCTTTTTCGCTTTCCGTGAGGTGCTTGTTAATGATGAAGCAAGGAGCATCTGCCACACAGGATTTTGCAATCAGGTTCTCTCCGTCATACTCATTGTACCCGGAGAGCTCGCGAATACGTTCAAACACGCCTTTGCTGGCTTCAAAGACGACATCATAGAAATCGTTTCGTAGTAATTCTGCTCGGCAGACTCCTTTGATAAAAGGATGCATATTCCGCTCTTCAACTTTTTTGAGAAGAGACTTTGCTCTATTCTCGGCTTCTGATAAGGTTTCTGCTTTATCGATGTCACGTAATTTGCCGCGTTCGTTGATTTCTTTGCCGATGAACGACAGGGCGGTATTTAAATCATGGCGATGTGCCTTATAGTCTGCGTCTTTACCAATAAAAAGTGCAGGAGACATAAAGTGCTCAATACACTCCTCAATCCTGTTTGAGTAAGGGTACTCTTGCTTGATTGCTGCAAAATACGCCATAAAGACTTTCCATTTGGAATTCTTGACATAGGTGTATCCGAGAACGGAATGAGACCTAATATATGTTTCCATTTTAGGTCCAGAGGTCGTTTCAGCTAAGGCTCGACATATAGCTTCTATCTGTGCATCGTTATAATTGAGCATAAGGGTAGTTTATTGTTTGTACTTTATTGCAATGTTTTACAAAGGGTTAGCATCTCCTCAATCTTGGCGACAATGCGCTTTTGTTCGGCGAGCGGGGGCAGGGGGATGGGGATGGTGGAGAGCTTGTCGTTTGAGGTGTGGACGATGATGTCTCCTGTGGAGCGCTCGGTCTTGCAGCTGATGCCGTAGGGAGAGTTTAACGTGTAGACGAGATAGAGCGGGTCGATGCGGACGGGGGAGAATTTTGTCATATCACCACCGATGGCCAGGGCTTCCTCACCTTCGTAGAGGACGGCCATGGCGATATCTACTTTGTTTTCGCCCGTTAAGGCCATCAGAATATCACCCTTGCTGGCTTGCTTGCACTTATCAAATAGCTCTTGCGGAACGTGCGATACCGCTTGCGAGAAGCGTGTTTTATAGGTGGTGTATAACTGTCCGTATCGCACGCAAGGCTTGCCCTCGGCTACAACCTCGTTCTTTTTGATGCCTGAGCCGCGAGTGAATGCACCGCAATCCCCCAGCCGTACCCACTTCCATGTTTCGGGGATGTCGAAGGGGTGGTCTTTTTCCTCGATGGGGGGGAGGGGCTTTTCTTTTTTGATGGTGCCGGCAGCGATGAGACGCTGCTTTTCGGCTTGAATCTGCTGATAAAGCTCTTCGGCGGTGCCCTCCTCGGGAAGCTGGGGAACGAGCTTGCCCTGAATGGCTTGCTCGAGAATACGCTTCGTCAGCTCGGTTTGGATAGCAGAGATACGCTTTTTGGATGATTCAACTGTATCTAGGGCGCTGAAAAGAGCTTCTATCTTTCGGACAATGCGTGTTTGCTCTTCCTGAGGGGGAAGGGGGATGTGTAGAATCCTAAGTTTTTCTTTGGAGATATTGGGTTGAGCACTGCCTTCACCAGAAGTTTTTAATGAGCTTCTGATGGCTCGGAGGTAATAAAAAAGGAATAGACGATTGACATTTTGATGAGGTTCAATGCAGCAACATGCCTGATTCATGCAGGCCGGAAATGTCAGAATGCCGAGCTTGCCGATGGTTGCTCCGTACATGGCAATCAAGAGGCTTCCTGATGGTTTGATTTGCAAAGAAGTGTTATCCAGAGCGAGCTGTGTAATTTTATTCGGAGCTTCTAAAATTTCTTGGTCGTTTAAATCTCCTGTCAGAATCCATGGGATGGTTCCATTTGTGTGATAGGCCTTATTGGATTTTGACGGAGTGAGTCCGGCACCCAAGGACATGCAAATATCTTGTAATTGTACCCACTTCCACGTTGCGGGAATCTCGAAAGGAATATCCTCCTCTTGAATAGGCTCTAGCGGTTTCTCTTTCTTAATGGAGCCGTTGGCGATAAGGGCTTTCTTTTCCGCCTGAATCTGCTGATAGAGTTCCTCAGCGGTGCCTTCTTCGGGGAGCTGGGGAACGAGCTGCCCGCGGATGGCGCGGTCGAGGATTTGCTGACGGATGGAGGAGAGGAGCATGGGCGTGTCAGGTCAGAGGCTCAACTGCTTTTTCAGGGCGGCGAGGGCGGTTTGCTGCTTGGTGATTTCTTCCTCCAGCATGGCGACCAGCTCTTCCATGGTTCCCTCGATGGTGTCCTCCTGCGGTTTAATCCAGCGGAGGTCGAGATTGGTGTTCGGGCGCTTGATGATGTCCGCATAGCTGAAACAACGCCAGCGACCATCGGGGTTCCTCTCGCTGCAGGTTTCTTTGCGGTGCGTGATGTCATCCGCGTGGTAACAGGTGACGAATTCATCGAGGTGCTCACGCTTCATCGGCTTCTGCACCAGCGTGTGTTTGATGTTGGTGCGGTAGTCGTAGACCCACACTTTCTCCGTGTGGTGAGACTTGCCGTCCAGCGGGCATTTGTCGAAGAAGATGACGTTCGCCTGCACGCCCTGTGCGTAGAAAATGCCCGTGGGGAGGCGCAGGATGGTGTGGAGGTTGAACTGCTCCAACAGCTTGCGGCGGATGGCAGCACCGGCGGTGTCTTCGCCCGAGAGCACGTTGTCCGGCACCACAACGGCGGCGCGGCCTGTCGAGTTCAGAATCGCCATGATGTGCTGCACGGCGTTGAGCTGCATGTTGGAGGTGATGGCGAAGAAGCGGTCATCCGCGAGCGTGAAAGAACCGGATTCATCCTGCACACCGCCGCCGATGCCGAAAGGCGGGTTGGCCAGCACCATGTCGAAACTGCGTGCTTCGGGCTCGGACAGGGTGTCGCGGCAGAGAATGGGCAGATTGGCACCTCGCTGCGCCCCGATGCCGTGCAGGTACATGTTCATGGATGCGAGACTCACGACCATGGGGGTGATATCGTTGCCGGAGAGACCACGCTTTTGCAGACGTTCCAGCTCTCTGTAATCGGGGTTCTGCTTGCGGATGTACTCGTAGGCGCCCAGCAGGAAGCCGCCCGTGCCGCAGAAGGGGTCGTGGATGTTGAGCCCGGCGCGGGGGCGCATGACATCCACGATGGCACGGATGAGGGCGCGGGAGGTGAAGTATTGCCCCGCGCCCTTTTCGGCGGAAGCGTTTTTCTCCAAGATGCCTTCGTAGATAGAACCCTTGACATCGACATCCAACGCGAGCCATGTTTCCGCATCAATCATCTCAATGACGCGGCGCAGGTGCGCGGGCTTGGTGATTTTGTTCTGAGCATCCCGATAAATGACACCAAGGATGTTGGGCTGTTCGGAGAGGACTTTCAGCGCAGCGGTGTACGCCGCTGCCAAATCTTCACCTTGCAACGCGGAAAGGGTGGCCCATCGGCAGGCCTCAGGCACAAGGGCGGATTGTTTTCCGTATATCTGTGCTTGCTCGTCATCCATTTTCAGGAAGAGCAGGTAGGTGAGCTGGGAGACGTAGTCCGTGAAGGAGACGCCGGCTTTGCAAAGAACCGTTGCCATCTTCCACACTTTATCGACGATAGACATATTTAGGCGATAAGGGCTGAGGTGAGTTCAGAAAGATAGGTGTGCAGCTTAGCTTTGAAGCACTGCGGGTACAGGGCGGGGTCCACGGTCTGCATGCGCTTGACATCCCCTGCGAATTGGTAGATGACGGCATCTCGCACCTTGTCCAGCAGCGCGCGCTGCTCGTCCGTGAAGGTGATGCCGGCGTTGATTTTGCGCCCGAGCCACAGCTCGTAGTTGCGGCGGGCAATGCGGCCGAAGTCATCCAGCGTTTCCGTGAGATGCGCGGCGTAGCGCACCAGACGGATGAGGTTGCCCAGCTCGGCGGAGCGTCCGTAGGCTTCGCGGCATTGTTCCGGGTGCAGGGTTTGGTAGTGCCGCCACAGGGTGTTTGTCTTGAAGTGGGGATTGGCGGCTTGCATGGCATCAAGGAGCTCCTCCAGCTGCTCGGCCAGCAGGGTTTCCTGCTGCATGGTGCCTTGGTAGATGAAGCGCAGGGCGGCAAGGGTGTCCTTGCGCTTCTCCAAAAAGGCTTCAAAGGCGGCGGTGCGCTCCTCTGCCACGCTGTGGGTGAATTCCGGCGTTTCCTGCAGCGTATCCGTCTCGTGGGAGATGAGGATGCCGTGCTTGCAGACCAGCTCGTAGATGCGCCGTTGCATGGCGGGTGTGAAGCCGTCGAAGAGGTTGTGCTCGTCGTCGCCGCGCGGCGTTGTCTCCGCCGCGTCGTAGAGCCGTGCCGCCATCTCCTCTAAGCCAATATCTTCAAAGACGGGTTCGGCAACCATTAGGTCTTCTCCTGCATCATCGGGCGGAACGGCGATGGTGAAGCGGATGGCGTTCAGCTCGGCGGTGTAGTACAGGCGGCGGCATTTGTGCACAAGGCGGGTCAGCCGTTGGGAGAGCGTGCGGACATCATCGGCATCCGGCTCGCGCCGCCGCCAATCCGCCACGCGCTGCATGAGCTCCATCATGTCGGTATGCCGTCCGCCTTTGAGCGTCGGCTGCGGCGTGACCTTGATGTGCTCGGTGACACCCACGGCATCCACCAGATAGAACAAATCCTTGGAATCCGCGTTCGGTGTGACGTTGAGCAGCATGTTGTCCTCAATCACGCGGCAGCCGCGCCCGACCATCTGTTCGTAGTACAGGCTGCTGCGGACATCGCGCATGAAGAGCACAACCTCCAGCGGGCGAATGTCCGTTCCTGTGGCCACGAGGTCCACGGTGACGGCAATGCGGAAGGCGGGGTCGGTGCGGAACTCGCGGATGAGGGCTTGGGAGGTTGTTCCGGTGACGGAGCAGGTGATTTTCTGACAGAAGCGGTCGCCGCGCCCGAAGACTTCCTGTGCGATTTTGCAGATGGTCTCGGCGTGCGCATCCGTCTGCGCGAAGATGAGTGTCTTGGGGATAAAGTTGGTGTTGTACTCCTCGTCGTTGCTGCGGCGTTGGGGGTAGAGCTTGGTGTAGATGGAGTCGCGGTAGGTCGAAAGAATGAGGCGGATTTGGCTCGGAGACTCCACACGGCGGTTGAGCTCCGTCTTTTGGTACTCCTCGTCCTTGTCCATCTCGATATCTTCCAGCTGCCCTGTGAACTGGTCTTTGCGGTAGTTGCCGAAGTCGGGGTCGGCTTGGATGACGCCGCCCTGCTCGGAAATGCGCGTTTTGATGCGGAAGATGGTGTAAGGCACATTCACGCCGTCCTTCACGGATTCCGCGTAGGAATACGTCGCCACGCGGTTTTCATCGAAAAAGGCGTGTGTCTGCGGGGAGGGCGTGGCGGTGAGCCCGATGAGCGTGGCATCGAAATACTCCAGCACGCCGCGCCACTTTTTGTAGATGGAGCGGTGGCATTCGTCCACGATGACGAAATCGAAGAACTCGGGCGGCACGGCGGCGTTGTAGAGCACCTGTTTTTCGGGCGCATCCGTGCGCTCCCGCTCCCAAGCGGATTCTTCTTCGTCCTCAGGTGCCATCGGCACGCCGGAGAGCAGGGCGTACACGCGCTGGATGGTGGAAATGACCACCTTGGCTCCCGTGGGCGGGCTGCCGCCCAAACGCTCGACGATGTATTCTTCCGTGAACTTGTGGCCTCTGGTGGGGGAGGTCCAATGGCTGAATTCGCTCAGAGCGTTGTCTCCGAGGTTGGTGCGGTCCACGAGAAACAGAATGCGCGTGGCCTTCGATTGCCGCAACAGGCGGTGGCAGAACGTGCACGCCATGTAGGTCTTGCCCGCGCCCGTGGCGAGGTGGATGTATGCGCGGCGGTGTTGGTCGGCGAGGGATTTTTCTAAGCTCTCAATCGCTTCCGTTTGGCAATCACGCAGGTGCAGTTTGTCGGGCAGGGGCGTTCCTGCCTGCGTGCGCAGTCGGTCGGGCAGGGTGGATTCGCCCTCCGCCATCAGGCGAGCCAAGGTATCGGGGCGGTGGAAGCTGAACACCACCCGCGAGCGGGAATACTCCGTGCGGCGGTCGGCAAACAGCACGACGTTTCCGTTGGCGACATATGTGAAGCACAGGGCATTCCGCCACTTGGGAACCCGCGTTTCTTCCGCGGATGCGTCAAGGTAGCCGTTGGCTTGGTGGTACACCCCGCCGAGCAGGAAGTTCTCCTTCTTCGCTTCTACCACGCCGATGGCCTTGCCCTGACAGCAGAGCAAATAATCCGCAATCAAGCCGTTCGGGAAGACCCATTCCGTGATTGCCACCGCATCGCCCTGCTTCCACGCCTCCTTATCCGCCGTCACAGTCCACCCGCACGCCGCCAACTGCGCGTCAATTTTCTTGCGAGCTGCTTCCTCAGGCTTTGCCATAAGCGGATGAAAAGATGAAGGGCATGGGAATAAACGAAAAACTCACCGCCGCCTCGCGCCCACGCGCGAAGCAACGGTATTATCTCTACCACATATTCATTTGGCAATCAAGGAGAAAACGCTGATATGAGAGGAAAAATATTGGAAAAGCTCTTGTTGGTTGTAATGTAATCTAATATTGCGATGGAAAAGCCGAAATTTTCTTGATATTTGAATGTAGCTATGATATAAAGCATATGATTTGAATCTTTATGGTTCGCTGGGAAATGAAATGCATCCCCGAAGAGGGAAATTTCTGAGTATATGTATAAAGAATATCAAGCCTTTATGCAGGAAAACTAATCAGTAAAAAAATGTCTGGATTTGATGACGATGCCGAGCGCCTGTTTCGGATTATGCCCGCTGAAGATTTTATTGCTAGGCTGAGCAGCAATAGGTGGCAGATGAACTCACTCAAGCGCTGGAGATTAAAACCGCGCAATGGGGAAATGAAGATGCATAGAGCAATTTTGCCCCATTGCGAGGGTGCTGAGTGGCTTGATTTGGATGAAAATTATTTCTTTACATATTGGTCTCAAGGGGAACCATCTGGTAAAAATTGGCGAGTATTTGGTGATAAGAACTCCATATTGCTCCGAACAACCGTTGGAAAAATAAGATTATTTTTGGGGTCTTTCTATAGTTTAATACATCCTATGACGCCTTTGAGCGAATTGTTGACATGCAGCGATGTTTTGGGTGTCGAGAAAGTCACGTATATCGATAAACACTATTTGAAAAGGTGGAAAAAAATCAAATTAGGGAGTCTGAAGTATTGGAGCGGCTGCCTATGCCCATTATGGATATCTTGTCAATTCCTTCAAAATTTTCATATCAAAAAGAGTATAGAGGGTACTTGTTTTTGGACGATGAATCTCCATTGGTGGAGTATGAAAAAGTGAGTTGTAAGGTTAAAAGGAGAAACAGGACGGTCATGTGTCCGTACATTCTTATCCCGTTTAGGGATATTTCATCTGTTATTGATTCACTGGAAATAAAAACTGAAATAGATGAAGAAGGCGAAAGGATAAGAAAAGAACTAATAAACTTAGGTGTTCCAGATAACATAATCATTTCTTCATCGCAAGCTTAAATCCTAACTTCATTAGTTCTCACTGCGGGCTGACTGGATTGCCGGAGTGGGATTTTCCGACGATAGAGGAGGCAAGGAGGGACTTGTTTTGTTTCGTGTGAAGATTTTTATGTATGTCGATTGTCGATAGGGCGTTGGGTCGGCGCGGCGGTGGCGTTGGGAACGTGGCGGATGGTGAGAGCTTTCGGGGTATAGACACCCGGCGCGGATATTTTCCCCCCGCGCCGCGGGCGCGTGTTTCTTCACAGCCTATGGCTGCAAAGTGGTGTATATACACCCTGCGGGGGAAGCACGCGGTAACTGTTGCGCATGAGTGAGTACGCACGGTGTATGTACACCCTGCGGAAAGGTTGGTGTGCGGGAAAACAAAACCGCCCTCAAGCGGGGGCTTGAGGGCGTGTCGGGGGGGGCTTGGGAAAATGCAATCAGCTTTCGTTGAAGAAGTCTGAATCGAGGTTTTTGATGTAGTAGGTCGCGCGCACGGAGACGCCGAGGTTGTGCTCAATCATGAGCTTGGCGAGGGTGGTGCCGTCGATGAGAATGATTTTGTGCGAAAGATTCTTTTGGGCGTATTCCTGTGCGGCTTTGGTAAACCTGGCCGTGGTGATGAAGAGCCCCTTCTGGGCTCCTTGCCCTTCCAACGCGCCGACGAAGGTTTGTACCTCGGGGCGGCCGACGGAGGCGTCGCGCTTCCATCGTTTGGCCTGGATGTAGATGGAGTTGAAACCGAGCTTGTCCTCGCGGATGATGCCGTCGATGCCTTCATCTCCCGTTTGCCCCGTGACAACGGCGGAATTCTCCAGCTTGTCGCCGTAGCCCATCTGCTGCATGAGCTGCACCACGAGGCGCTCAAAGAAATTAAAATCCTGCTCCATGATGGCCGTCAGCAGCTCATCTTCGAGCGAGGCGTTAATCTCTGCGAAAGCTACTTCGATTTTATCCTCGGGTGTCTCACTGCCGGAATCGATAACCTCTTTATCCTCTCGCGGTGTTGCCCCTTTAGGTGTATTGACCGGGCGGACGAAGGCCGTGAAACCCGGGTATTGGCTCAGGACGGCGTTGTCAATCGTCGGCAGGTGTTGGGCCAGCAGCTTTTTGCCCTCTTTCGTAATTTGGTAAACTCCGCGCTTGGGGTAGTCGATGAGCCCTGCCTTTTTCAGGTAGGTGCCCGCCCAGCCGACGCGTCCCATGAAGACGGATTTGCCGTTCCCATGGGGCAGCAGGAGGCGTAAATCCTCATCTGAAATCTGCATTTCCGTGGCGATGTGGCGGCGCATATCGCCGCAGCTGCGCGGCTGTCCGTCTGCCAGATAGTTCAGAAAGATGTCGTAAAGCTCGTTATATTTGGGTAGTGCCATAAACGTGAAATCTCAATGTGTCTATCATAGCGAGGTGAATCCATCTTGGCAACAGAAAAAAGGTCTCCCTATCAAAATGCGGCTTGTTTTCTCTGCGGACACGACTCCCGCAGGGTTCCCAAGCGGCGGAAAAAATAGCCCCGTACCCGGCGTGCGGCAGCCGTGGTTCGACTCTGCAAAAAGGCCCTCAAGCGGTTAGCCTGAGGGCGGAAAATACATGATAAGGACGTCGTGCGGTTGTTTACGCTTTTGTCGCTTTGTTATCTCCCTGATTTTCTTCCGTGGGGGTTGAACGCTGAGCATCGCTTTTAATAAAGGCAAGTGCGCTCCGAATTTCTTTTGAGCTATTGGCTGTTTGGGCGCATCTGTATAATTCTTCCAGAATTTCCGGATTTCTCAGCTTTTGTGAGGCAAAAGCGCGATCTGATTTGTTGTCCTTTAATGTAATTAAAAGGTAATCAGAATTCAGTTTAAGCAGATATGCTACGTAGCCATCGGATAGGCCTTGGATCGTTTTAAATGCACCTGCTATTTGGGTGTCCGCGTCAGGGGAAATGTTTTCCCATTTGATGTTGCCTTCCTTGGTGCTGTCCAGTAGGTTATGTACAAAAAGCTCGTTGGGATTCATAGGAATGCGTTAATGGCTGGCGTTGATGATGGCGTCAAGGTAGTTAATCAGGACGGAATAAAGTGGTTTCGTGTCGCTCGATTTTCCGTTCTGTTTGCCTTCTAAGTATAGAATTGCATCGTTTATGGCATTGATAACGTCTTGAGGAAGAAGTTTCCCTGCTTTGATGGCGAAGTTCAGTGTTTGCTTAGCTTCGTCTATATCTTCTGCTCGTACATATTTGATGCTGCCGTTACCGGATGCTGCTGAATATTTGATTCTTAAATTTTCAATCGGGCTTAAGATGCTCCTGGAAGTTAGGGCTTTTTTGATGCTCCCCGCAATATAAAGACCCCACAGCGCAAACACGAGAGAGAGGAATCCGAGTGTGTATGAGAAATAATCTTGAATCTCATGCTGTTTGAAATATATTGACAGGAGGAAGCCTATGAGGTTTAGTCCGATACTCGCGCCTAAAATGATACAAACAAATTTAATGGAAAGTTTGTTTGTGTTTTTTTTCTTCGTTGTGTCGTTCGATGTCTCCATACAGTGATGCTCGTCAGACGTGTTTTTGAAAGTGTATGATACGTGTTAGAAACAGTTGAGTCAAACATCGTTAGTATGTACAACGATAACTTGTTCATGAGTGAAACTGAACTGGATGATAACGTGTAAGTGTCGACTAGATGAGGATAATAAAGGTAAGCATCGCTTTCCGTTTTACTTTCGGGGCGGGAGCAGGTAGAATGGGCGGTGTGAGGGAGTTACCTGTTATGGACCATGGGCGCGGGTTGTGGACGTTGAGTCCGCTGCTCGTGTTTTTCCTGTTGTATGTGGCGGTGTCGGTGGCGGCGGGGGATTTTTATAAGCTGCCGGTGACGGTGGCGTTTTTGGCGGCGGCGGTGTGGGCTTGTGTGGTGTGCAGGCCGCGGAAGTTGTCCAAGCGCATTGACCGATTTTCGACGGGGGCGGGGCATAAGAATATTCTCTTAATGGTGTGGATTTTTATCCTCGCGGGGGCGTTCGCGCAGTCGGCGAAGTATATCGGGGCTGTGGAGGCGACGGTGCAGCTGACGCTGGCGGTGCTGCCGCCGGGGATGATGCTGGCGGGGGTGTTTGCGGCGGCGTGTCTCATCTCGCTTTCCATCGGTACATCGGTGGGCACGATTGTGGCGCTGATGCCTGTGGCGGTCGGCATGGCGGAGAGCGGGGCGGTGGCGCTGCCGCTCATGGCGGGGTGCGTCATCGGCGGGGCGTTTTTCGGGGATAATCTCTCGTTTATTTCGGACACGACCGTGGCGGCGACGCGCACGCAGGGCTGCCGCATGCGCGATAAGTTCCGCGCGAATTTCGCGATTGTGGCACCCGCGGCGTTGGCGGTGCTGGCGCTGTATGTCGCGCTCGGTTCGGGTGCGGGGCAGGGGGCGCCTGTGGGGGAGATTGCGTGGGGGCGCGCGCTGCCGTATCTGCTGGTGCTGGGCACGGCGCTGGCGGGGATGCATGTGGCGGCGGTGTTGCTGCTGGGGCTGGCGGCCACGGGGCTGACGGCGTTGGGTGGCGCGGGGCTGTCGCTTTCGGGCTGGGCCGCGGCGGTGGGCGCGGGTATCACGGGCATGGGCGAGCTGATTATTGTGACGCTGTTGGCGGGCGGCATGCTGGAGCTGATTCGCTACAACGGCGGGCTGAGCTATCTTGTGCAGCACTTAACGGCGCACATCCGCAGCCGTCGCGGGGCGGAGCTGTGTATCGCGCTGATGGCGGTGTTCGCTAACCTTTGCACGGCGAACAACACGGTGGCGATCGTGTCCGTGGGCGCGCCCGCGCGGCGCATTGCGGAGCGATACGGCGTGTCGCCCGCGCGCAGTGCGGGGCTGCTGGATACGTTTTCGTGCATGGTGCAGGGGCTGACTCCCTACGGCGCGCAGTTGCTGATGGGCAGCGCGCTGGCGGGGCTGAATGCGCTGCAGATTATCCCCTGCCTGTACTACCCCATGGTGATGGGGATGACGGCGGTGGGGTTTATCTTGGTAAGTCCGAAGCGCGCCTGACGGCGCGGGAAATGAGCAGTTTGTCGGGATTTACTAGGTACTATGTACTAGGTACTATTTATCAAGTTCGGCGGCTGCCGCCGCGAGATAACGAACCCGTTCTGACGCAAGCGTCAGAACGGGTTTCCCATCCTTGCGGCGACAGCCGCACTCTATTCAAAAATAGTACATAGTACATAGTACATAGTACCTAGTACATAGTAAATCTACAAATCCCCCTTTGTCGGGCATCTGTGCGGCACAAATTGCCCTTCGGCGCTTGCGCGGGGGTGGCGCTTTGTGTTAGAATGCGCCGCGTATGAAGCTGTTGTCTGTTTTGGCCCTTGTGATTGCCGCGGCGCCGGCGCTTGCCTCGTGGGAGGCGGCGGAGCGCCATATTGCCTCCCTGCGCGAGGCGATGCATGTGTACCACAACGAGCAGGGGCTGTTACAGGATGTGCGCTTGTCGTGGATGGAGCAGTACCAGATGGCGGTGGTGCAGCCCTGCGGCGGCAACGGCTCGCGCCTGAAGGACGGCGCGACCCCCTTTGACCACGAGTTCCGCCGCTCGTGGCTCTGCGCGGATGCGGATTTCCGCACGGGGACGCATTTCGGCTCCGTGTTCCGCGTGGGCGGCTTGCCGCATCGCTACCGCGTTTCGGACGGCCGTCGCCGCCGCGATTATTCTTACACGGATATTTTCGAGCTGTGGGTGAAGCAGGACCTCTCTTCCGCCGTTCGCGGGATGAGTCTCAAACTGGGCAAAGTCTCCCCGCTGTTCACCACGGACTACATCACCTCGGCCTCGGCGCTGGATTGCACGGAGCGCTCGGTGATGGGCGGCCCGCAGTACGGGCTGGACTCCAACTGGGGCGCGGAGCTGAGCTACAGCCCCACGAAGCGCACGACGCTCTTCCTCCAGCTGTTGGCTAATGACCGCGCCTCGGACGACAAGGACAACGGCAACCGCGATGTGTACCGCGACGGCCGCGGCGCGAAGGGGGAGTTCGGCTGGGAGGACAAGTGGTTCATGATTCTCGGCGGTGAGCACCGCTTTGCCGAGAGTGGGCACGGCCACCACAAGCTCACCGCGCAGTACGGCCACGACTTTGACAACAGCTATGGCAACGAGAGCGTGCCCGGGGCCAATTACTTCGGCCTGAATGTGAAGGATGCCCTCTCCCTGGGCCATGAGTGGAAGCACGATGCGCTGACGCTCAACACGAATGTGATTGCCAACGCCGAGATGCGCCGCCCGACCCGCGAGGGCAACGGCAACAACATCGGCCTACAGCTCCAACCCGTGTACAGCCTCACCCCGCACACGGACCTCGTGCTGCGCTACATGGGCATGACGGGCCACGGCGCATGCAAGCTCGGCGCGGACCGCTACGTCACCCGCCATGCGGAGGCCCCCAAGTGGGCGGACAGCATTCACTCGCTCTACGCGGGTGTCAACTTCTTCCTCTCCGCGCAGGACAAGCACGCGGCCAAGCTCATGTTCGGCGCGGAATACCTGCACGCCCGCGCCGAGGGCGACACCGCCTACTGCGGCTGGGAGTTCACGAGCGCGCTCCGCTGGCGCTTCTGAGCGCCCGGAACAGGAAAACGGCAAACCGCATCTGATGGGACGTCAGATGCGGTTCCTTACATCGCGCGAAGCGCGCAAACTTCTCAATTTGTAAATTGTAATTTTTAATTTGTAATTCCCTCAGAGCGTGGTGACGCCAATGCGGTCGAGGGCGCCCAGTTCGCGCAGGAGGTCGTCGGCGGAGAGGCGGCCGCGGAGGTGGTCGCGGTAGAGGGAGATGAGGCGCGCGGTCTGCTCGGCGTTCTCCTCCAGCAGCTCGAGTCGGAAGCGGTTCAGCCCGCAGGCGCGCATGCCCTCCGTGAAGCGCGCGGCGCTCTGCGCTTTGCCGTTGTAGAGGGTGTTGCGGCAGCCCTCATCGCTGCGCAGGTAGTGCATGGCATGCGTGCGGTCCATGACGCGCACGCGGTGGTGGCGGCAGGGCTCGCCGCAGTCTTTGAAACTGTGCCCCTGCGACAGGAAGGTGCAGAACACGCAATGCTCCGTGTGGAACATGGGCATGTGCTGGTGCAGTGTCAGCTCCAGCAGGGGGCCGCAGCCGCTGCGCAGCAGGTCGGCCAGTTGCTGCGCGTTGAGGTCGTAGGAGGGCGTGCTCAGCGCCATGCCGAACGCCGCCCACAGGGCCACGCTCTCGGGGTTGGCGGTGTTGAGGGAGAAATCGCCGATGAGCGGGTAGCCCTTGTCGCGGAACCATTGCGCCGCGCCGAGGTTGCGGATGAGGATGCCGTCGGGCTTCGCTGCGGTGATGTACTTGAAGTAGCCGCCCTCGTGCGGCTTCATGATGCGCAGCGTGGCAATCCAAATCTTCAGCTCGGGGAACTGCGCGCGCAGCCGCTCGCAGACATCGGCGTAGCACTTGATATCCTTGAAATCGAGGTAGAGGCGTTTGATGCCCGCCGCGGCAGCGGCAAAGGCTTGTTCCTCCTCTCGGCAGAGCACGGCGAGCTTATAGCCCTTGGCGGGGGCGATGGGGGCGTTGCGGCGCGCCCATGCGAGCGGGGCGCGCTCCGCGGGGGCGGCGGCGCTCTGCGGCGCGCCCAGCTTCTCCACCAGCTCGCGGCGCATGCGGTTGAGCACGGAGACGGGGAGGATAAGCCCTTCCTCCAGCTCGAAGGTGCAGGGGCCGAGGCTGTAGCCCGTGCCGCCGAGGCGCGCGAACTGCGCGGTGATGCTCTCCGCCGTCAGCGGGCGTTTCTCCGCCGGCTCCAGCGGGATATCGCTGCCCACGGTGGTGCCGCGGCAGGTGGCCGTCAGCTGGCTGCCCGCGCGGCCCGCGAAGTGAATCTCCAGCGTGTCGGCGGCGAGGTCGCGCTTCTCCTCGCGGTGGGCGAAGTCCGCCCAAGCGGCGCGCAGCTCCTTGTCGAGCGCGGGGTCCTGCGTTTTCCAAAGCAGCTGGCCGGGGCGCACGAAGCGCCAGTCGATGCGGCTGCCCTTGCCGTGGAAGTAGAGGCGCGTGCCCTCCACCTTCCAGATACGGCCGCCTTGCTCGCGGTTGCGGTCCTGCCCCGCGTCTATCACAAAGCCGTCGCCCGCCGCCAGCGGGATGGCGGGCAGGGCCTCCAGCTCCGCCCAGCCCTCGCCGCAGTTCACGATGCGCCCCGCGAGCGCGCCGCGTTTCTTGCCGAAACGGCCGTGGGTGAGCAGGGGGTGGTCCGTGCCGTCCAGCCAACCCGTGGAGAACCCGCGGGAGAAGGACATCTGCATGGCGTACAAATCCTTGGCGCGTAGGCGCGGGGGGATGCCCTGCTCGCGCATGGCGGCATCCAGCGCGCGGCGGTAGGCGCGGGTGGTGGCGGCCACATACTCGGGCGTCTTGAGGCGGCCCTCAATCTTGAAACTGCGCACCCCCGCCGCCAGCATGGCCGGCACGCGGTCCAGCGCGCAGAGATCCTGCGGGGAGAAGATGTAGCGGCGCTCGCCCAGCTCGCGCATGCGGCCGTCCACCTCCAGCCGGTAGGGCATGCGGCAGGCCTGCGCGCACTCGCCGCGGTTGGCGCTGCGCTGCCCGAGGCTCTCGCTGGTGAGGCATTGCCCGCTGTAGGCCACGCAGAGCGCGCCGTGGCAAAAGCATTCGATGGGTTTTTCGGTCGCCTTGGCGCAGGCCTCAATCTCGCGCAGGGACAGCTCGCGCGCGAGCACAATCTGCTGCGGGTCATACAGCTCGTCCACCAGGTGCACGGCCTCCGGGCTGCTCAGCGTCATCTGGGTGGAGAGGTGCAGCTCGATGCTCCAGCGCCCGCTCTTGCGATACTGCGAGATAAGGCTGCACAGGCCCATATCTTGGACGATGACGCCATCCACCCCCGCGGCATCCAGCGCATCGAGGTAGCGCAGGGCGTCCTCCGTCTCATCGGGGAAGATGAGCACATTCATCGTCACATACCCGCGCACGCCGTGTGCATGCAGGAAGGACATGAGCTGCGGCAGGTCCGCGAGCGTGAAATTGTCCGCGCGCATGCGGGCGTTGAAGCGGTCCAGCCCGAAGTAGATGGCATCCGCCCCATTGGCGATAGCGGCCATGGCGCAGTCTCGGCTGCCCGCGGGGGCAAGGAGTTCGGGCGTGTGTTGCATGGCCCTATCGTAGCAGATTTCGGGGAATGACGCAACAGGGGAAATTGCGGATTGCGGTGCGCCGTGCACCGCTTGACAAACGGGAGAACGGGTGTACACTCTTGCGCGCTATGATGCGGGTGTTGCGGACATGGGGGCTGATGATTGCCTTTTTGACAGGCGGGGTGTTCTCGGGTCTGCATGTGTTGTCCTTTATCATCCCCTATGGCGTCGCTACAATGCTGACGATTACCTTTCTCGGCTTGGAGACGCGGGAGATGCGGCCGCAATGGCGGCACGCGGCGATTCTGGCGGCCAATGCAGCGTTGGGCTTGGGCCCTTGGGCGCTGCTGAAGGCGCTGGGCTTTGAGAACATGGCGGAGGCGGCTTTCTACGCCGGTATCGCGGGCGAGGCCGCCAGCGCGCCCGTCATCGTGCACATGCTGGGCGGCAAGGCGGAGTTCGCCTGTACGGGGCTGCTGCTCAACAGCCTCACCTCTGCGCTGTCCTTCTGTGTGTGCATCCCGCTGCTCATCGGCACCTATGCGGGGAATGTGCCCTTGGCCTCCCTGTTCGCGGATGTGACGCAGCAGGTGTTCGGTATCCTGATTTTTCCCTGCATTCTCGCCTTCTCGTTGCGCGCGGTGTACCCGCCCAGCCGCGCATGGAGCGCGAAGCTCAAGGATGTATCCTTCGGTATCTGGATGGTGTGCATGGTGGTGGTGGCCGCTACGGCCGTGCACCGCGTGCAGGTGGCGGATTCCGCATGGCAGGAAATCTGCGCCATTGCGCTCACCATGGGTGTGCTCTGCATCTGCGGCTTCACGCTGGGCCGCCTCATCGGCGGGCGGCAGCTGGGGCTGGAGTGCGGGCAATGTCTCGGACAGAAGAACGCCACGGTGGGCATTTATCTGGCCATGAATTACGCTGCGCCGCTGGTGTTTCTCGGCCCCTCGCTCTACCTGTTTTTCCACCATCTGTACACCACATGGCAGATGGTGCAACACGGGCGACAACAGCGGTGAGCAAAAGCCCGGCAGTACGACAAATGAGAATTTGTCGGGATTTACTAGGTACTATGTACTAGGTACTATTT
>JAKSOV010000119.1 GCA_024405415.1 Akkermansia sp. | reverse complement strand
CAAAAATAGTACATAGTACCTAGTACATAGTAAATCTACAAATCCTCATTTGCCGCATCTGCCCATTGATTCAGCCTTTCTGCTGCGATTGCTCGAAGAGGCGGCGCAGGTGCTCCATGCGCTCGGCGATGCGCAGTTCCAGACCATTGGTTGAGGGCGTATAATAGTGGCGACCCTCGGGCAGATAGGCCTGAGGCACATAATTCTCCTCAAAATCGTGGGCGTATTTATACTGCGTGTCCTCCTCCGCCACGCCGCGCAGGCGGGCCAGTTTCTTGCGCGTCGGCGTAGCCAGATGATCGGGCACGGAGAGAGTGCGCCCCTCCTTGACATCCTTCATGGCGGCAGCCAAGCCGGCATAGGCCGAGTTGCTCTTGGGGGCCGTGGCAATGTAGACAGCAGCATGCGCCAACGGGATGCGAGCCTCGGGCATGCCGACCATCTCCGCGGCCTGAGCCGCCGCCAGCGCCACGCGCAGCGCGTTAGAGTCCGCCAGCCCCACATCCTCGCTCGCGCAAATCACGATGCGGCGGGCAATGAAGCGGATATCCTCCCCCGCATTGAGCATGAAGGCCAACCAGTAGAGAGCGGCATCGGGGTCGCTGCCGCGCATGGATTTGATGAAAGCCGAAATCGTGTCGTAGTGCGCATCGCCCGCGCGGTCGTAGCGCACGGCTTTTTTCTGGATAGACTCCTCCGCCACCTCCAGCGTCACATGCACCGTACCGTCCTCCCCCTTGGGGGTCGAAAGCGCAGCCACCTCGAGCGCGGTGAGCGCCTTGCGGGCATCGCCGTCCGCCTTGAGAGCAAGGTGCTCGAGCGCAGCGTCATCCAACACGAGCTTCATGTGGCCCAGCCCGCGCTGCTCATCCGCCGCGGCACGGCGCAGCAGCGCCACGATATCCTCATCCGGCACCGGCTCCAACGGGAAAATCTGCGAGCGAGACAGCATGGCGCTGTTGATGGCGAAGTAGGGATTCTCCGTCGTCGCGCCGATAAAACGCACCGTCCCTTTCTCCAAGTGCGGCAACAGCACATCCTGCTGCGCCTTGTTAAAGCGGTGCAACTCATCCACAAAGAGAATGGTCTTTTGCCCGTGCAGGGCCCGGCGGGCCTTGGCCTGCTCAATCTTCTCCAAAATCTCGCTCTTGTTGGAGTCCACGCCGTTGAGCATCACGAAATACGCGCTCGTACAACGGGCAATCACATAGGCCAGCGTCGTCTTGCCTACGCCGGGCGGCCCGTAAAAAATCAGCGAGGAGAAGCGGTCCGTCTCAATAGCGCGGCGCAGCAGCTTACCCTCCGCCAACAAATGCCGCTGCCCCGCCACCTCGTCCAGCGACTCGGGGCGCATGCGCGCTGCCAGCGGCATGGACGCCGAGACCGGGGCGCTCTGCAACTCGGAGGTGCCGTGCGGCGTGAACAAATCGGCTTGCATATCGGGAAAGAGAATCAGGCAGAGCGCGTCAGAGGCGCGGTGAGACGGAGCGAATCATGCGGTGAATCTCGCTGTGGCGCTGCCGCAGCGGCTGGAGTGAGCTCTCGTGCTCCGCCACCTTGCGGCGGGGAGCCGTGTACAGACGGCGATAGGCCGACACGCGCGACACGATAAGGTTCTCCACCACGGGTTCCAGCGCCGCATGCATCGCGGGGTACAAATCCTCGGAGAGCTCCGTCACGGCGCGGCGCAGGCGAGAAGCCGTGACCAAATGAGCCACACTGCCCGCCGCCCACAGCAAGCCCGACGCCGCCACCAAATCACAGGCCACGGCATCCTGCCCCAAATAACCGCACAGCCCTGCCACCGTCAGCACCAGGCAACAGGCTACAATCACCGCGCGCATCCAGCCCGCAGGTGCGCGGAAGGCTGAGGAAAGCTGCGGGCGCACGCGCTCGCGAAGAAAGGGGTCCCCGAGGTCATGCGACAGGCGGGCGCGCAGCTGAGCCAGATCGGCAGCCAGCTCATCCTCCGGGAAATCGCCGATTTCGCACTCCAGCGTCTGTTTCATGCGGGGGCGCACACTCTTCCAATGCGCGGCGCAAGAGAGGATAAAGTTGCGGTCATTCTCCTCCTGCAAGCGACAGACATCTTGCTGCACCATGCTGCAATAGGCCTTCTCCACCCCTGCCCCGAACAGCTCCAGGCGCAGCAGCGTCACGGGCGAAAGGAACCAGCCGAACGTGCGGCTGAAGCGGCGCAGCAAGCGCGGGCGCACACGGCGCACCGCATCCGTAAAATGCTCCCCGTGGGACTTGGCTCCCTGCTTCTGGCGCGCGAGGAAGTTCTCAATCTCCTGCTCGATTGCCGCGAGGAAACCGCTGTCCAGACGCGTCACATCCTCTCGCTTCTTGAGCACGCTGCCCTGCTTGTAAATCAGATTCTCCACCGTCTCCTGCACGCGGCGCAGAGCAGCACGTATACCACCGGGAGCGCCCAACGCATCCTGCACACGGGCCGTAAAGGTCTCCACCGCCTTGGCATTCGCCGGGCTGACATTGCAGATAGCGGGCATTGCCTGCAAGCGCTCGCGGCAGAGCTCGCGCATCGTCTCGCCCAGCTGCACGACCGCCTCTGCGGACAACATATCCGTGAACGTCAGCGCCAGCAACACCGAGCCCACCGAATTCTCCGGCAAAGCCGCCAACAGCGGCCACACGGGGGAATCCTGCGGTGCGCGGGCGTCCAGCACCGCCACCACCACATCCGCCCCCGGCAACAGCGAGAGCACCGTCTCCCCCGCCGTCTCACAAGGGGCGGTATCAACCAGCTCCAAGCCATCCAGCGACGGCTCGGGAATAAAACGGGAGCAGGTCGCATCCCCGTCATCACAGCGGTAGCGCCAGCAGATGTAGGAACCCTCCCACGGCGCCTTCGCCATCACCGGGCAACCGCTCACCGCAGCCAGCAAAGCAGTCTTACCGCACTTAGCCCCGCCGATAAACACCACGCGCCGCGGGCGTTGCACCGCTGCGAGAGCCTCCTGCACCGGGCCGACATGCTCCTGCAACGAAGCGTCGTCAATCTCCGCACACAGGTCAATAGCCTGTCGTGCCCAATAGCACGTCAGCGCCTCCTGAGTCCTGTAGCTGCGGTTCAACATACGTTCTCAGGATTATAGCCGCCCCCCTGCCCCTTGTCCATCCCAAATTCCGTTTCCGTTCCCGCGGGCGAGCGCGCGAGGAAAGATACAAGAGCCGTACTTCCCAAAGAGCGCAGGGACCGACAAAGGGGGATTTGCAGATTTACTATGTACTAGGTACTATGTACTATTTTTGAATAGAGTGCGGCTGTC
>JAKSOV010000118.1 GCA_024405415.1 Akkermansia sp. | reverse complement strand
GCGAAGACGGAAGCCGCCGAACTTGATAAATAGTACCTAGTAAATCCCGACAAATTCCCTTTTGTCGAGCATCGTCATGGGGTGGTAAAGGAAAATTTTCGGAAAAATGCAATTTGTGCTTGACTCGAGCCGGGATTATGATAAATTGTCCCTGCTGCTACGCAGTATGAGTATCTGTCCCTATCGTCTAGGGGTTAGGACATATGATTCTCAGTCATAGAACCGCGGTTCGAATCCGCGTGGGGATGCTCAGAAGCCCGAGGTCGAAAGACCTCGGGCTTTTTGTTTGGAGTTGCCGTAGGGGCTCTTTTGGCGTATACTCGGGCGCATGAAGATTGATGCGCAGACCCTCCAGGCGGATGTGGTGAAGCTCAGCGAGGCCGTGTTGCGGCGCGAGCTGCTCAAGAGTACGCCGCTTAACCTCCGCCGTTTCCTGCGCTATTTGGTGCTCTTTCTGCTCTTCCCCGGCATGGTGTTCGGCTTTCGCACGGGCATGGTGATTACGCTCTGCTTCTGCGCGCTGCTGGGCGGCGTGTTGGTGTGCGGTTCACCCGCCGCCGCCACGGTGAGCATCTACTCGTGGTTGGCGCTGGGTGTCGGCGTGATGGGCTTTGTGCAGGTGGGCGTGGTGCGCAAGACGCTGGCAGAAAATGCCCGCCGCCGCCTCTACCGCCCCGCGCAGAAGGGGCTGAAACATGCGCAGACCGCCCCGCAGCAGCTGGCGCTTTCATGGCAGCCTCACCCCGGGCAGAAGGATTTTCTCGTGTCCTCCCTCGTGTTCCGCGCACCCAAGAAGGGAATTTATGCTTTCCTGCTATCCGTGGCGAACTATGACGGACGCCGCATCATTACGGGCGGAGTGACGGGCACTACGATTGTGCACGCGCAGGGCCGCCCGGGGCAGCAGCTGCAATCTCTCACGCTCTACCGCCTGGAGGCGGGCGTCCACGAGCTGTCGTGGGCCGTGCCCGAGGCCGCCAAGGGGGCGCCGCGCGCCACGGTCAGCCTGCTCAACCGCGCGGAATAAGCAGGGTAATTACGCCATGCGCAGCAGGGTGAGTGCGCCCACCGTCTTCACGCCGCCGCAGCTTTTGAGAGCTGCGGCGCAGGCGCGCAGCGTGGCTCCCGTGGTGTACACATCATCAATGAGTAGCAGGTGCGGCGGAAGAAGGCGCTTGCCTGCGGCATAGGCGGGCAGCGGGTGGTAGGCGCGGCGGGCGTTGCGCTCGCGCAGCACGGCGGAGAGGCGTGTCTGGCTGGCGACATCTGTCTTGCGGCGTTCCAGCGCATGCAGCAGGGGCAGGCCACGCCGCTTGGCGAGGGCCAGGGCCAGCTCCTCCGCCTGGTTATAACCGCGTGTCCACAGGCGTTCGTAGCGGATGGGCACGGGCACGAGCACCCAGTCGCGGTGCTCTCTCAGTTGCGGCGTCTCCTCCCACAGCGCGTCCAACAGCGGGGCAAGGGCGGGTGCTAAGTGGTTGCCGCGGTGGTATTTGAGCTCATGCACCAGCTGCATGGCTTCAGGTGAATAGGTGAGCGCCGAACGCGCGAAGTTCAGCTTGCGGTGGTGTTTTGCGCAGGCGGAGCAGCGGTCGGGGCGCTCCGCTGAACCTTCCGTGGGGCTGCCGCAGGAGAGACAGATGGGCACGGGCACGCGGGGCAGAGCCGCCAGACAGGCAGGGCAGAGCGTGGGACCCTCGGTCGGTTCTCCGCAGAGCGTGCAGGTGGGCGGGAAAATCCAGCGCAGCATGGCAGACAATCTAACAAAGATAAACCGACAAAAAGCCGCGCCCGAACAAGGCGCGGCAGGGGAAGATCCGTCAGGCACGGTGGCGGGCGATGAACTCGCGCGCAATCTCCTTGTAGGCCATAGCGGCGTTGCCGTACGGGTCATGCTCCATCACCGTCTTGCCGAAGCCCGGGGCTTCGGCCACGCGGACGGAGCGCGGCACCACGGTGGTGTAGGCGCGCTTGGGCAGGTTCTCGCGCACCTGCGCAATCACCTCATTGGCAAGCTTGGTGTTGGTGTACATGGAGAGGATGATGCCCTCATGCACGAGACCGGGGTTGGCGCCGCTCTCGCGGATTTGGTCGATGATGTAGAGAATCTTTGACAGACCGTCTAGGCTCAGGAACTCGCATTGCAGCGGGGTAATCACCTCGTCACAGGCGCAGAGAGCGCCTGTCATCAGCACGCCCAGTGAGGGCGGCGTGTCGATGAAAACGAAATCGAAGGCGTCTGCCTCGCGCAGGCCCGCCAGCGCATCGCGCATGCAGGTGAGGTGCGTGCCGTTGCGGGAGAGCTCAATCTCCACGCCCGAGAGGTCGATATGCGCGGGCACGATGGACAGGTTGCGGCGCTTGGCGGAGCGCACTTGGTCCTCCAGCAGCGCTTGGCCCACCAATGCAGGGTAGAGGCTCTCCGAGCTTTCGACCTCAATGCCGAGCGCGGCGCTGGCATTGGCCTGAGAGTCCATGTCGATGAGCAGCACGCGCTTGCCGCGCGCGGCGACGGCGGCAGCGAGGTTGACGGCAGTCGTGGTTTTTCCCACGCCGCCTTTCTGGTTGGCAATGGCGATGACCTTCACGCGCCCGATGGTAGCAGATACCCCGACTCTTTTCAAGCCGATAGTGAGGCTTGAAAAGTTGGAAGTTCAAACTTCCAACTTCAACAAGTTTGTGTTAGCATAGCGCCATGTCTGCTCCCGATACCTCTGTGACCGATGCGCTGCTGGACGCTGCTCGCGAGCTGAGCACCGCCGTCAATGCCCTCACCTTCGACAGCCCTGTAGCCTACACCTACAACCCGCTGGACTACGCGTGGGCGGGGCACGAGGCCTACATCCGCCGCTTCGGCACGGGGCACAAAGATATCCTCTGCCTCGGCATGAACCCCGGCCCCTTCGGCATGGCGCAGACGGGCGTCCCCTTCGGTGAAATCACCGCCGTCACGCTCTGGATGGGCATCACCGCCCCCATCGGACAGCCGAAAGCAATGCACCCCAAACGCCCTGTGCAGGGCTTCGCCTGCCCGCGCTCCGAGGTGAGCGGTCGCCGTCTCTGGGGGCTGTTTGAGGAGATGTACGGAAGCGCGGACAATTTCTTTGCCAAGGCCTATGTAGCCAACTATTGCCCGCTCATCTGGATGAGTGAGAGCGGTGCCAACATCACGCCCGATAAACTGCCGCGCGAACAACAGGCCGCGGTGGATGCCGCCTGTCAGCGCCACCTCGTGCGCCTCTTGGAGATTCTGCAGCCCAAGCTGCTCATCGGAGTGGGCAAATACGCGCTCGATCAGCTGACTCTTGCCGCTAAGCAGCTGCCGGAGCAGCATTTCACCCTCGGCACTATCCTGCACCCCAGCCCCGCCAGCCCCATCGCCAACAAGTGCTGGCCCGACAAGCCCCGAGCTCAGTTGCTCGACCTGCTGCAACAGGCAGGACTCGACAAATGAGAATTTGTCGGGATTTACTAGGTACTATTTATCAAGTTCGGCGGC
>JAKSOV010000117.1 GCA_024405415.1 Akkermansia sp. | reverse complement strand
GCCGCCGAACTTGATAAATAGTACCTAGTAAATCCCGACAAATTCTCATTTGTCGCTCACTCCGCTCCATTCCCCTTGTTCTTCGCAAGCAGGGCAAAGAGGCCGCCAAGCAACGCAGTGAAGCCCAAGCCGATGAGCGTTGCGGTCTGCATCGGCAACTCAATGCCGCATTCAGGCGCGGCAAAGAGGAAGGTGGTACACATCACTGTCATGAACAGGGCGGGCGGCAGGGAGAGCCAGAAACCGCGGCCGCGGCGACGGAGGCAGACGGTGATGCTCCAGAGCGTGATGCAGGAGAGAGCTTGGTTGGCCCAGCCGAAGTAGCGCCAGACGATGGAGAAATCCACATTGCTGAGGATAATGACCGTGGCGAAAATAGGCAGCGCGAGCGCGAGGCGCTTCCAAAGCACGCGCTGTTCGAGGTGCAGCAGGTCGGAGAGCATGAGGCGGCAGCTGCGCATGGCCGTATCGCCGCTGGAAACCGCCAGCACCACCACGCCCAGCACAGCAAAGAGCGCACACTTATGCCCCAGCAGCAGATTGCAGGCAGCGGTCACGGCCACCGCAGGCTTCAGCGTGTAAAAGATAGCCTCGCCGCCGTCGGGAGTGGCGACCAGCATGTCGCGCAGCGTCAGGCCCACCGTGGCCCAGACGAGGGCCACCATGCCCTCCACAATCATGGCGCCGTAGAACACACGGCGCATGTGGAACGCATCAGGCAGGCAGCGCACCATCATGGGGCTTTGTGTAGCGTGAAAGCCCGAGATAGCACCGCAGGCAATCGTGACGAAGAGCGCAGGCCAAATCTGCTGCCCGGCGGGGTGCATATTGGTAAAGAAGTCGAGACAGGGCAGCACCTCATAACCGCTGACGGGCAGCATGATACCCAAGCCCGCGGCCATGAAAAGGAAAAGCGCGCCGAAGATGGGGTAAATGCGGCCAATGATAACATTGATGGGCAGGATGGTAGCGAGGAAGTAGTAAGTAATGATGATAACGCTCCACGTGAACTCGCTCACACCGGGGCAGATGCCGTGCAGCATGCCCGCGGGCAGCAGAGTGAAGACCACGCCCACCAGCAGCAGAAGCCCCACGCACACCGTGCGCATCGCGTGGCTGGCCGGGCGGCCCAGGTTCTCGCCCACCAGCTCGGGCAGGTTCGCGCCGTCCGCATCCGCCGACATGCGCGCCGCGAGGAAATCGTGCATCGCTCCCGCAAAAATGCAGCCGATCACAATCCACAGCAGAGCCGCCGGGCCGAATAAACAGCCCGACACGGCACCGACCACGGGGCCGAGGCCCGCAATGTTGAGCAGCTGGATGAGGAAAATCTTCCACGTCGGCAGCGGCACGAAATCCACCCCGTCCGGGTGCGCCACACAGGGCATCTCCGTCTCATGCGGCAGTCCGTACACACGCTCAGCCAAACGCCCGTAGACAAAATAGCCCGCTACCAACAGCGCCGCACACAGAAAAAAAACAAGCAAACCCGTCATATCCGTTAGAAATGCGCAGGCACGTTACACCCAACACCCCGAATTTTCAAGTCCTTTATGCAGGATATCGGGATAGAGAATGAACAATGTTTTCAAATTCAGCGAAGTTCCGCCGCGAAAGATAATCGCCAAACCCTCGATACATCTCCGTTTGCCGCCCGGCCTCACAGGCTGCGGCGGTAGGAACCGCTCCGGATGTTGTAAAGATTCACGCGGCCGTTTTTGTCGGTAATGGCAATATCCTCCCCCTGAATCTGGGAGCTAACGGCATCCGAGCCCAAGCGACGAACGTAGGAACCCGTGGCGGCTATGTAGATATCCACATAGCCCTGTCGGGTGACGACAGCCACGTATTCTCCGCCGGTGCAAGCCTGAACGACATCAGAGCCGACACGGCGCACATACGACCCGTTGGAGCCCTTGTACAGGTCGCAGCCTCCGTTGCTGACCTTAGCCGTCAGCAGCTCGGGCTCGCCTTTCGCAGTCGGCTCGTTTTCCGCCTTTTCCTTTTTCTTCTTCAGCTCCTCGCGGGTCGAGCACCAAACCGCCCACAAAAACAAGCCCACCCAACCGTAAGGGGGCGTTAGCAGCAGAATGATGAAGATGATGATTTTGAGAAACATGGCGGCGAAGAGAATAACGCGGACGGCGGCACAAAAAACGCGCACCGAGAGGTGCGCGTTTCTGTAGCGTAAGACCGGAGCGGGGGGGATTCGAACCCCCGGTACGGGTTAATGCCCGTACGACCATTTAGCAAACGGTTGCTTTCAGCCTCTCAGCCACCGCTCCAAATGCTGTACGGGGCGCAGTATAGCGGGCGAGGGCGGGTTCGTCAACAGGAAAATGCGCCAGCGCGCAAAAAAAACGGAGACACGCGCCCGCCCGCGCAAAAAGAATTGACTTGCCACGCGCAGGGGCGCATAATAACGCCCGTTATGAAGAAACCCGTTACCGTTACCGTGACCGGCGCCGCCGGCAACATTGCTTACTCCCTTCTCTTCCGCATCGCTGCGGGTGAAATGCTGGGCGCTGATCAGCCCGTCATCCTCAAGCTCCTCGAAATCACTCCCTGCCTTGAGAAGCTGCAGGGCGTCGTGATGGAGCTGGAAGACTGCGCCTTCCCGCTGGTGAAGGAAATCGTCCCCACCGACGATCCCGCCGTGGCCTTCAAGGACGCCGACTGGTGCATGCTTGTGGGCTCCGTGCCCCGCAAGGCCGGTATGGAGCGCAAGGACCTGCTGGGCATCAACGGCAAGGTGTTCATCGGCCAGGGCAAGGCCATCGCCGAGAACGCCGCCCCCGGCTGCAAGGTGTTCGTGGTGGGCAACCCCTGCAACACGAACTGCCTCATCGCCCTGCACAACGCCACGGGCATGCCCAAGGAGAACTTCTTCGCCATGACCCTGCTCGACGAGTACCGCGCCAAGAGCCAGCTCGCCGCCAAGGCCGGTGTGCATGTGTCCGATGTCACCAACATGTGCATCTGGGGCAACCACTCCGCCACGCAGTACCCCGACTTCACCAACGCTAAGATTTGCGGCAAGCCCGTGACGGACGTCATCTCCGACATCGAGTGGCTCAAGGGCGACTTCATCAAGACCGTCCAGCAGCGCGGCGCCGCCATCATCGCCGCCCGCGGTCTCTCCTCCGCCGCTTCCGCCGCCAACGCCGCGCTGATGACCGTGAAGAACCTCGTGACGCCCACCCCCGAGGGCGACTGGTTCTCCGTCTCCACCATCTCCGACGGCAACAGCTACGGCCTGCCCGAGGGCATCATCTGCTCCATGCCCACCCGCACCAACGCGGACGGCACGCACAGCATCGTCGAGGGTCTGCCTCTGGACGACTTCTCCAAGGAGAAGATTGCCGCCTCCTGCCAGGAGCTGCTTGAGGAGCGCGCCTGCGTGCTCGGCTAAAAGCAAGCTGACAAGCAACCTTTACAACAGCCACTCCCGAAGCGGAGTGGCTGTTTTTTGCTTCCGAGATGCGACAAATGGGGATTTGTAGATTTACTATGTACTAGGTACTATGTACTATTTTTG
>JAKSOV010000116.1 GCA_024405415.1 Akkermansia sp. | reverse complement strand
CTCCCGCCACAGGTCGATGTTAAATCGGAAAACCTCCGCACGCGCCGTCAGGTAGGGCATGAGGATATCGGTGGTGACATCGTTGCTGTTGGTCAGGAGAAGAATCATAGGATAGTAGAGGGAATCGACCTGCCGCTCCCCCTCACGAGAACGGCAGGTCGGGAATGCTTCTTAGCACATGTGCCAGTCGTCAATCTGATGTTTACCGAACATAGCACTGCCGCTTGCGGTCAAGCCGGTCTTGAAATCCACTTCCGAGTCGATGCTCTTGGCGTTCTGGTTCTCCCAGTTGTACACGGGGCGGTTTCCTGCACGTCTGCGGGTGCGGCGAACTGATCAGCCATCATGAACGGGGTCACAACGGCGGTAGCAAGGATGCTAATCATTGTAGTTGTTTTCTATGGGTTATTTGTTTCAGCGGGGCGGAATCTCCGCACGGAGATAAATGCCGCCCGCCGCTGAAGCAAATATAGCGTTTTTGCTACTTTTTGTCAATTATAAATCGCTATTTTGGGCGATTTTTGTCGACAATCAGGGATATTTTCAGCGACAAGGAGCGCAAGAAAGCGACTTTTACCCCCGTTTGCGGACAAGCGGAGGCGGGGAGCGGGGGAAAGGGTTATTGCTGCGCGTCCCAAATTTCCACTCGCCTCTTACTGGAGGCCGAGCGCAGCTCCGTCACCTCGGCGTCACCGATCATGTGCAACGAAGGGGAAACCAAGGTGTTGAGCACATCGTTCATCGCCTCATGGAATTGCTGCTCCACCTCCTGTGCGACCGCGGGCAAGAGCAATAGCTCGGCGGGGTCATCCGTAGGATAGAGAGAGGCATAGTTTTCCTGCTCGTACCCATCCAGAAGCGCGTAAAATTCCTTGTAAAAAACTTTATTATCAGTCGTATCGCTCACTTTCGCCTGAAAGGCGTTCAGCTCCTTGTCAATGGCATCCAGCGTGGCCTCATCCTGCGCGGCGGCAATCCGTTTGCGGAAGGGGGCAATCTGCTGCGCCACATCCTTTTTCAGGGCTTCTTCCGCAGCCTCCGCACGCTGCTGCAGATCGCGGCACACTGCGACAAACTCCGCCACGCGAAAATGCTCCGCCACCTTGCGGCGAAGCTCGGCGCGGGCGGCGGGGATACCCGCGGCCGTCGGGGCTGCGGCGGGGGGGGCGGCGGGCGGGGTTGCGGGGGCAGACGCAGGCGCGGCGGCGGGGCGCAGGGCGGCGTAGCCCGCCAAGGCGAGGGCCGTGAGGGTGGCCACGGCCAGCGCACCCATCACCAGCCCCGCGCGGCGGCGGGGGAGCGGGGGCAGCGCACCGCCGCGCAGCACGGTCTGCCAGTCCGCCGCGGCGGCACAGCGCTCGGCGGGGCGCAGCGAGAGGTTGCGCTGCAGCAGGGCCACGACCTCCCGCGGGCACGGGATGCGGAGGGTGGCGGCGGGCAGCGGAAGGAGGTCGTCCTCCATGAGGCGCTTCTCCGCGTCCTCGGGGCGGGTGCCCGTCAGCAGCTCGTACCACGTGGCGGCCAGCGAGTAAAAATCCGTCCACGGGCCGATTTTGCCCTTGCCCGTCGCCTGCTCGGGCGAGGCGTAGCCGGGCGAGAAGGCCCCGCGCGTGGTGGTGCTGCGCGTGAGGTCCGCGGGGTTGCGGTTGAGCGCGGCGCCGAGGTCGATGATGACGGGGCGCCCATCGTCATCGAACAGGATGTTGGAGGGCTTGATGTCGCGGTGCGTGATGCCCTTGCCGTGCAGGTAGGCCAGCCCCTCCACAAGGTCCGCCAGCCACGCGAGCTGCTGCTCCTCCGTGGGCAGGTGGGCAGTGTCCGCCATGCGGTCGGCCAGCGAGCCGCCGCCGAGCCACGGCATGATGAGGAACACGCTGCCGTTGCCCCAGATGACATCGTGCACGCGCAGCACGCGGGCGTGCTCCACCTGCGCAAGGGTCTTGGCCTCCTTGTGCATATCGTCCAGCGCCGCGAGATAAGCAGACTCCGCCGCGGCGGAGAGGGGCACGACACTGCCGCTCATCGGATCGCGGCGGCAGAGGGCGGCGGGAAAACACTCTTTCACCGCCACGTTGCGCGCCAGCTCGGCATCCCACGCGATGTAGGTAATCCCGAAGCCCCCCTGCCCCAGGGCTTTGAGCAGCTTGTAGCGCTCGGCGACAACTGCGCCGGGAGGCAACGCATCTACGGGGGCGGAGAGGGCAGCGGGCATGGCGTGAGAGGGGGGGGCGGGTTCAGGAGCGGCTGAGGGTTTCCACGGCCTCGGCCAGATACTCGGCAAGGGTTTTACCCTGCGAGAAGGCTTTTTGTTCCAGCGCTTTGCGGGTGTCGGGGTCCAGCGCAAGGGTGATGCGCGTTTCCTCCGTGACGGCCACGCGTGCCGTGGGCATGGCCACAGGCTGCGCGGCGATGAGGGAGCGGATGATGTGCGCCTTGGCCTCGGGAATAGGTTTGCGGGCCATCCAGTTGCGGACGGTGGATTCCGTCACGTAGCACTGCTGCGCGAGCCAAGCGTAATCGCGCCCGTTGGCCTTAAGCCACACCTTTGCATCGAGTTTCAGCGTCTCCTGCTCTTCCATACCGCCATCCTAGCAAAAGCGCCGCCCCCGCGCAAGGAAGAATCGCATTTTTGCGACAACACACATTGGAAATAGCGCCATAAGCCGCGGTGTTGGATACCGCGGGGAAAAACGGCTTGCCAAGCGGGGGGCGAACCGCTATAATGTGGCCGCATCCCAAGATGCCACACACCACCATGTCCGGCAACCTCACTTACAAGCAATCCGGCGTCGACACCATTCAGGCGCAGTCTTTCGTCAACGACATCAAGTCTCACGTCAAGCGCACGCAGAAGAACCGCCAGCTCTGCAATGCATACGGCCTCTTCGCCGCAGCGTACGACCTGTCCTCCTACAAGGAACCCGTGATGGTGACGGGCACGGACGGCGTGGGCACCAAGACGGAAATCCTCTTCGAGATGGACATGCTGGAGACGGCGGGCAAGGACCTCGTTGCCATGAACGTGAACGACGTGCTCACCACGGGCGGCGACCCCTTGGTCTTCCTCGACTACCTCGGCATCTCCAACCTGCAGAAAGAGCAGCCCCGCATCACCCGCCTTGTGGCCGGCATGTGCGATTACTGCGAGGATTGCAACTGCATCCTTGCGGGCGGCGAAACGGCGGAAATGCCCGGCGTGGTGCCCGAGGGCCTCGTGGAAATGGCCGGCTTCAGCATCGGCTGCGTTGAAAAATCCCTGATGCTTGACCCCTCCAAGGTGGAGGTCGGTGACGTGCTCATCGGCTACCCCTCCGACGGTTTCCATGCCAACGGCTGGAGCCTCGTGCGCCGCGTGCTGCAGCAGAACCCGGACCTGCTGACGGAACAGGAGCTGCGCGACCTCCTCGCCCCCACCCGCCTGTATCATGATGTAGTGAACGACATGCGCAAGCTCGGCATCACTCCCAAGGCCTACGCCCACATCACGGGCGGCGGTCTGCCCGAGAACCTTGAGCGCTTCCTCGGCGACAAGGGTGCTGACCTCGAAATCCCCTACTGGGACAACGAACCCGCGCAGAAGGTGCTCGCCTTCGTGGACGCGGAGGACCGCTTCCACACCTTCAACATGGGCATCGGCTGGGTGGCCATCGTGAAGCCCGACCAGGTGGAAGCCGCCATGACGGCCGGCCCCGGCGGCACGGTCATCGGCACCATGCGCGAAGGCGCCGGCATCAAGGTCAC
>JAKSOV010000115.1 GCA_024405415.1 Akkermansia sp. | reverse complement strand
TAAATAGTACCTAGTACATAGTACCTAGTAAATCCCGACAAATTCTCATTTGCCGTTCCCTCCCTGCAGACGAACATATATCTATATGTCATGGCGCGGGCGGCGGCGCTGCGTTATGATGCCGACATGGAGTATCTGGTTTCGGCAGGGCTGTTGGTGGCGGTGCTGGCGTGGGTGTCGGCTCTTTGCCACCGCTTGCGCCTGCTGCGTGCGGAGCTGCAGGGCGCGTGGGCGGATTGGCTGCGCGATACGCGCTGCCGCAACGAGACGCTGGGGGAGTTCGCGGAGCTGGCAGCCGTGCTGCTGCCGCGAGGGGAGATGTTGCCGCGTACGCTGCGGCGCTTGGTGGCGGATTCAAACCGCGTGTTGAAGGACGGTGAGCGGCTGTTGTGGCGGGCGGATCGCGCGATGTTGCGCGCCGAGCAGGCATTGCGGCAAGAGGCTGAACAGGCGAGTAAGCTGCACCACGAGGGGTTGCTGGAACTGGGGGAACGTCTGGCGCGCGAGTTGGAGCGGCAGGGACAGAGCGAACGACGCTTCCGCCTGGCGGCGGAGTGTTACAATGCTGCGCTTGCCGAACCTCCCGTTCGCTTGGTTGCGCCCGGCTTCGGGTTCACGCGCGTGCCTTTGCCCGGTCAATGAGGGGTGGCAAAACGCCCGTTTGCCGCAGGGCAAACGGGCGTTGAAAGCGGTGCTTTATCCTTGGGCTCAGGCCTGGGGCACTTCGCCGTCGGGGTAGATGAGCTCCTTGGGAGCGGGGGCGATGCTCTTGATGGTCATCATCACCTGCTTGCCGCCGATTTCAAGCGGCAGACGAAGCGTGTCGCCCACGCTGTGGCCGATAAGCTTGTCACCCAGTTTGGAGCTGTAGGAGATGACGCGCTGCTCGGGGATGGAATCCCAAGCGCCGAGGATGGTGTAGACGACCTCCTTGCCCTTGTCGGTCGTGAAGGTCACCTGCGTGCCCATGCCGGTCGTTTCGCAGCTCACGCTGCTGAAGTCCGTCGGCTCGGCGGTGGCCAGCAGGCGGGAAAGCTCCTCCGAACGGCGCATGAGCACCTGGCGGGTCGCCTTGGCGTCCTGATAGCCGCCGTTCTCGCGAAGGTCGCCTTCCGCGCGGGTGATTTCGAGGTCGTGCTTGTTCTTGGGGATACGCACGTTGATGATGTCCTCGTACTCGGCTTTGCGGGCGGCGAAGGAGCGCAGGGAGACGAAGAGGCTCTGCTTCTCCTTGTGAGACGTGCGGGAGAGCACGATTTCCTGCAGGGAGGGGTGCACCTTCATCATGAGCGCCAGCAGCGCGTTGCGGTGCAGTTCCGTGATGGCGGAGCAGTCGTAAATGGCCTTGGCAAAGGGGCGGGCTTCCTGCTCGCTGATGCCGCTCACGAGGTCGGGGGCAAGGTTCTTGTCCTTCTCGTCGATGAGCATGTTGCGCAGGCGCAGAGCCTTGTTGGTGCCGCCTTCCGTGTTCTCGGCCTCAATGGCGTTGATGATTGCCGCGCCGAGGGCCATCTTCGTGCCGTCGAACAGCTCCTTGGCGAGACCGTTGCGCTCCTTGCAGATCCAGTAGAGCACATCGGGACGAAGGTCCTGGCGGGAGATGCCGTTGGTGAGGTCGGCGAAGAGCTGTTCCTTGGCACCCTTGTCGATGATGAAGTCCGCCGCGGGGCCTGTCACCTTGGAGCCGCCGAAGAGGAAGATGTTGATGGCGTAGGCCAGCCAGCCCTCGCCCTGAGCCTCGGGCAGCGCCGCATAGACCGCGTGCTGACGGGCGGCGGAAAGCTCGCCGATGAAGGACACGATGTCGCCGGAGCTGAGGTTGCGCAGCTTGTCGGCCATGGTGGTGAGTGTTTCCACACCCTCCTCGGCCAGAGCTGCATCGAGGGCGGCGCGGTCGGCCTCGTTGGCTGCCACGGTCTCCATGATGTCATCGCGGATGATGATGAGCTCCATCACGCACTCGGGCTCGGCGGAGTGCTCGGGGCTGACGTGGGCCTCAATGGCGGCGATGAGCTTGGCGGCAATGGCGAACTCGCCCTTGAGGATGTCGAGCTTAGCCTGATCGAGCACGCTCACGCAGGAGGTGAGGTCGCGGCAATCGTTGTAGTCGTCCAGCAGGGCCTCCGCAGCGGAGGTCGCCTTGCGCAGCACGATGTATTCACCGCGCTTGGTCGGCAGACGGAAACCGGGGTTGTCGCGCATGGCCACGCGGGCCTTCTCCCACCAGTTCTTCCAGCTCTCGGCGGGAATCACGCGGCCGCTGAGGAATTTTTCCATGTCCTCGGGCTGCATGGGCAGCACTTCGTCGATACCCTCGCGCAGGGACTTGTTGCAGGAGAGCACCATGCGGCAGAAATCCAGAATCGTATCCTTGCCTTCGGCTTGCGCGCGGCAGCCTTCGGCATCGTCATAGCAGGCAATGAGGAAGTGCCCCTCGGGGATGGGGGTCAGCTCATTGTAAGCCAGTTTCAAACCGAGGACGTGTGCGTCCTTGTTTTCAAAGTTAATCTTCACCTTGCCCTTGCTCAGGGACCAAGCTTCCACCTTGCCCACGCCCCACTCCTGGTGCAGAACATATTGTTCGGGGGCAAATTTGTCGAGTCGGGCCGCGAAATCGGCCGGAATCTTCCCCGCCTTCACTAGTTTTTCAAGATCGGCATGCATACGTGCATTCCATACTACCATACTATCTGTCAAGGTCAACCCCGCCACGGGAGTTTTTTAGGAAATTGTGCAAAAAAAGATAGAAAAAATCAACAAAGTGAATGTGCGATGTACGATGAACGATGTGCGATTTGAAAATTTGTGCGGCCGTCGCCGTAGGGTGTAGGGGGCGGGTGCCTCGCTCAGCAGCCGATGAGGCGCAGCAGGTGCTGCATGTCGGCGTCGGTGTAGCGCTGGTCGAGCGGCAGGGGGAGAAGCGTGCGGGCAAGGCGATTCTCCGCCTCGTGGGGAGCGGTGGCGGCAATGACCTCGGGCCAGAAGAGGGGCAGGGCAATGCCCGCATCCACAAGGCTGTCCCGCAGGTCGGGGATGCCGGAGACGAGGGGGTAGCACATGGGGGCAGCGGGCGGTTCTGCGGGCAGCTCCAGCCTGTTGAGCGGGCCGAGTGCGGCGTGCAGCAGGCGGTAATTTTCCCTGCGGTGGGCGGCGGCAGCAGCGCAGTTGATGCCGCGGAGCCGTTCCCTCGTTTGAGGGGAAAGTTTTTTAGGGGCTGCGGAGAGGGAGTCCTCCGCCTCCTGTGCGGCGGCTGCCGCAGCGTGAGCGCCCTGTGCTGCGCGCAGGTGCAGAAAACGCTCGCGGGTGCGGCTGTCATCTTCCGCCTCGGGTAGCCGTGTCAGCGGGTAGCGCGCAACCGCTGCCCCGCCGTCCGCCACGGGCAGGAACTTGCGGAAACTGTAGAACACCCCCGCCGCGTGCTCGGGCAGGGGCGCATGCAGGGCGGTGGTCGCGTCCACCAGCACGGGACCGCGGAAATCCGAGGCCGCCGCTTCCACCGCTGCCCCTGTTACGCCGAAGTAGTTGATGAGGATGAGCGCGTCCTCCTCCCCCGCGTCGGTGGGCAGAAGGGGGCGCAGCTGCTCATCGCAGGCGTAGCGCACCACGGGTAGCCCCAAGCGCTCCGGGGGGTGCAGCAGGGTGTCGCAGGCCATGCGCGGCACCCACACGCGGCGCGGGCGATACGGCAGGTTGCACAGCAGAACTTCCAGCGCGGCGCGCCCGCTGCTCAGGAGGGCGCAGCAGGGCCCGTCCTCCCACGGGAGGTCTCCCCGCTCCTGCAGCTCCGTCGCCGCAAAAAAGCCGCCCATCATGTCATCCATGCCCGCAGTTTACCGCGCTCGGTCGGTGAAAGTCAAGCGGGGGAATGAAGGGAAATGCTGAATAAAAATAGCTTCAGTCCGACAAACGAGGATTTGTAGATTTACTATGTACTAGGTACTATGTACTATTTTTGAAT
>JAKSOV010000114.1 GCA_024405415.1 Akkermansia sp. | reverse complement strand
GCCGAACTTGATAAATAGTACCTAGTACATAGTACCTAGTAAATCCCGACAAATTTTTGATTTGTGCATTCTTTGTACATCTCGCCCCCCCCTTTACCTCTTGAGAGCGAAGAAAAACCTTGTCCGTGGAAAAGCCGTTTGCTAGAATAAGCCGAGTTTCATGAGTGATTCGGCAGAACAGAAGACATGGGCCGTGTTTAAGCCTGTTTTGAAACGCTACATACTCCCGCAGGCAGGATTGATGATTTGCGGCGTTCTTGCGGGTATGGTGGCGGGTGCGGCGGCAGGCTTCGGTTTCCCCGTTCTCAGCCAGCACGTGTTCCCCGTGGTGTTCGGGCATGCAGTCCCGCCGGAGCCCGTGCAACAGTGGCTGGATACATGGGTGCCCGCCGAGCAACAGTCCCTCGTCATCCTGTGGGGCGCGGCGCTGCTTATTCCTTTGCTCATGCTCATGCGCGGCATCGCTACCTATGCCAATGCTTATCTGCTCACCCGCGCGGGTATGAACGCGCTCTCCGACCTGCGCACGGACATGTTCGACCGCTTGCAGTGGCTCTCCTTTTCCTATCACGATCGCCACAGCCGCGGCGATATGATGACCACCGTGCTCCAATATACCCAGATGGTGCAGCAGGGCATGGTCACCATCATGAATGACCTCGTCATCCAACCCTTGACCCTGATTGCCGCGGCAGCCTACCTCATCTACGTTGCACTCACGCAGCATGAAAGTGCTATTTTGCTGGGCAACCTCATTATCTCCGCCGCCTGCATCCCGCTGGTGCGCCTGGTGGGTAAGCGCATGGTCAAGCAGATGCGCAAGGCCCTGGCTGATATGAACGTCATCACCGGAACAGTGGAGGAGACCTTCTCCGCCCAGCGCGAGGTGCGCGCCTTCAACCTGCAGTCCCGCCAATCTTCCCTGCTGCGCGGGCATATCGCTCATTTCAACCGGCTGCTCATGAAGGTGGCCGCATGGCAGCACAGCGTTTCCCCCTCCGTGGAGATTGTCAGTGCGTTGGCCTTGGCCTATTCCCTCTACCGCGGGTGCAGCGACGGTCTGTCGCTGGAGCAGTTTACCGCCATTGCACTTGCCTTCTACTTCTGTTATGACCCCATTAAGCGTCTTGGCGCCGTGGCCAACCAGAGCCGCATGGTGGAGGTCGGCATCAAGGGTATCAACGACATCATCAACGCAAAGGATGAAACCCCTGAACCCGCACAGCCTGTAGCCCTGCCGCAGGTACAGGGCGTGGTGGATTTCGAGGGGGTGAGCTTCGGTTATGATGAGGAGAGCCCCGTCTTGCGGGATATCAGCGTGCATGTGCCTGCCGGACAGGTGGTGGCGCTGGTGGGCCCCAGCGGCTCGGGCAAGACCACCTTTATCAACCTTATCTGCCGCTTCTACGATGTGCAGCAGGGCGCCGTCCGCATCGACGGCACGGATGTGCGCGAGATTTCCCGCACCGATCGCACACGCGCCATCGGTCTCGTCTCCCAGTTTGCCGCCCTCTTCCGCGACACGATCCGCGAGAATGTGCGCGTCGGCAGGCCCGATGCGGCAGAGACGGATATCGAACTGGCTATGAAGCGAGCCCGCGTGGATGAGTTTGCCGAACATTTGGAGGACGGCTACGATCACATGCTCACAGAAGGCAGCGGCGGCCTGTCCGGCGGACAGAGGCAGCGCGTGTCCATTGCCCGAGCTTTCCTCAAGAATGCGCCCATCCTCATTCTCGATGAGGCGACTTCCGCGCTCGATATGCGCAGCGAGGCTGCTATCCAACAGTCCTTGGAGGAGCTGGCAGCAGGCCACACCACCTTTGTGATTGCACACCGTTTCAGCACTATTCGCATGGCGCAGCGCATCCTCGTTATGGAGGAAGGTCGCATTGTGGCGGACGGTGCGCATGAGGAACTCTACCAAAATTGTATGCTCTACCGCCACCTCTACGACGAACAGGTGCGCCAAGCACAGGAAGGAAAGGAGGAAGCGGTATGAAAGACGCCATTCGCAACACAAAGTATTTCATCGGCCGTTTCCTTCGCCCGCATTTCGGCCTGTTAGCCGCCGTGTTTCTCGCCGGTATCATCGCTGCCGCTTCCAGCGGCCTCGGTATCCCCGTTATCGTCAAGTTCGTATTCCCCGTCGTCTTCCACAGCGCGGGAGATGATGTGCCGGAGCTGCTGCGTCTCTGCCCCTCGCTGGCTGCGTGGGAGCACGGGACGCTCTTGCTGGTGTGCTGCGCTCTGCTGCCTCTCATCTTCCTGCTGCGCGGCGTGGCCCTGTGGACGAATGCCGTGTTGGTGAACCTGCTGGGCCTGCGTATTCTGGAGACGCTGCGTACGGAGGTGTTCGACCGCGTGCAGGAACTGCCCATCGCTTTTCTCGAGCAACGCCGCAAAGGCGACATCATCAGCCGCATCGTGGCTGACACGCAGAACGTTCAGGCGATTCTCTCCACCGTTGCCAATGATCTCATCAAACAGCCTGTCACCGCCCTCTGCTCCATGGCGGCCTTCATCTGGCTGCTCATCATGTCGGGGCAGGGCATCCTCTTTGTGCTGAATCTGGTATTCATCGGTTTGGCGCTCTGGCCCATTATGGTGTTCGGTAAGCGCATCTCCGCGAAGGCGCAACGCGCGCAGGAAAGCCTCGGTGAGCTCAACACCACCCTTCAGCAGAACCTCGAGACCCAGCGCGAGGTGCGCGCCTACTCCTTGGAGAAACGCGAGGTCGCCGAGTTCCGCGCCGACTCCGAGCGCTACTGCACGCAATACAACAAGCTGGTGAAATACCAGAAAGCCATCATCCCCCTGCTGGAAACCGTCACGGCGCTGGCACTCTCCATCCTGTTGGTGCGCGGCCGCATGGCGGGCATGGAATTCACGGACTTCATCGCCATTGCGGGCTCGCTTTTCTTCTGCTTCGACGGCCTGAAGCGCGCGGGCCTGGCCTTCAATCGCTTCAACGAGGCGCAGGGGGGTATCCGCCGCCTCGCTGAGATTTTGCAGGCCCCCAACACCATCCCCGACCCCGCGGAGCCGAAGCGCTTCCCGCAGCCCCTGCGCGGCGACATCGACTTCCGCCACGTCACCTTTGCTTATGACGACGGCCCCGCCGTGCTGCACGACATCAACGTCCATATCCCCGCGGGACAGATTGTGGGCCTTGTCGGCCCCAGCGGCGCGGGTAAAACCACCTTCGCAGGGCTGATACCCCGCTTCTATGAGGCCACACAGGGCGCCGTGCTGGTGGACGGCCTCGACGTGCGCGAGGTGACACAGCACCACCTGCGCGAGCACATTGCGTTGGTCGGCCAACAGGCACTACTCTTCAGCGGCACCATCGCAGAAAACATCGCGCTGGGCAAGCCCGGAGCCACGGCAGAGCAGATTGCCGCCGCCGCGGATGCCGCCGCCGTCAGCAAGTTCCTCGACTCGCAAAGCGAGGGCATCGACACCATGCTCGGGCAGGGCGGCAGCGGCCTCTCCGGCGGTCAGCGCCAGCGCGTCGCCATCGCCCGCGCCTTTGTGAAAGATGCTCCTGTACTTATCCTCGATGAAGCCACCGCCTCCCTCGATGCCGAGAGCGAGCGCGAGATTCAGGAGGAGCTGGACAAACTCGCCCGCGGGCGTACCACCCTTATCGTGGCCCACCGCTTCAGCACCCTGCGCAACGCCGACCGCATCCTCGTCTTTGAAAGCGGCCGCATCATCGGCGACGGCTCGCACGAGGAACTCTACGCCGCCTGCCCGCTCTACAAAGAGCTTTACGACCGCCAGGGCGTGTAAAACAAGGTCGCGCGCGTCAGTCTTGCCGAAAAGCCTTGACACCTGCGGGGCAAACGGGCACAATGCACGGCGTGCTTCGGCACAGCCATGGAGAGATGGCTGAGTTGGTCTAAGGCACTCGACTCGAAATCGAGCGTGGCAGAGATGTCACCGTGGGTTCGAATCCCACTCTCTCCGGAAAACGCCATCGGCGCTGCCCCTCGGGCAGCGCCGATTGTTTTGTGGAGGAGACAAATGGGGATTTGTAGATTTACTATGTACTAGGTACTATGTACTATTT
>JAKSOV010000113.1 GCA_024405415.1 Akkermansia sp. | reverse complement strand
GCCCGCCCCCGCGCCGCGGAAGAGGCCGCCCGCCACGCCGATGAAGCCAAGGACACGCCGACGGACACCCACGAAGATACACCGCAACCCGCCCCCAAGCAGGACGACGCGGACAAGGACGAGCCTGCCCCTGACACCTCTTTCTACGACAAGCCCCTTGCGCTGGCCGGCACGGCGGGCATCGACCGCGCCAACACAGAGCTGTACGACCAAATGATTGACCACCTGCTGGAGGCCAAGGACTTCAACTCCTTCCGAGCGGCGTTCACGGCCAAAATTAAGGCCGAGCTGCCCACGGTCATCAAGGGCGACAAGCTCAATTACAACGCCTATAAAAGCAGCAAAAACATGATGCAGGCGGTGGACATCTGCCGCCTTATCACCCTCTGCGGGGAGGAGGAACTGCAAGCCACGGCAACGGGTGACGGCGCCGACGGCGGCAAAGCCTTCTTCCAATGGATGCTGCGAGACAAGGCTCAGCCTCTGCACGTGCTCATGCAGAACATCGTGCTGGAGGAGGCCCGCAACGATGCCGTTGCCTACGCCCTGAACACCCTGCGCGACATCTGGCGCATCTGCCCACCCAAGGAGCGCGCCAAGTACCTCAATCTCGCCGTAGCCTGTGCGCTGGTGCGCCCCGAGCACGCCAAGTCCGACGGCCTGATGCGCAACCCCGAAACGCCGACGCTCACCATGCCGGAGGTGTTCACCTACTTCCGCGAGGCGGATGCCAAGAAAAAACTGCTCACGGATGTGAAGAAGATGAGCGTGGAGCGTCTGCTGCACGTGGTGGATATGCGCCTCACCAAATCAGAAATCGACTGGGCGAACGCCAACACATCCTACACCCGCGATAAGTGGGGCGAGGCCTACGGCTCCATCCGCTACCGCATGGACCGCGCCGCCAACAACGCTGACCCCTACAAGCACTACACCTTCGCCGAGCTGCGCAAGGAAGGCGGCGTCTGCCGCGACCAAGCCTACTTCTGCGGCAATACGGCCAAGTGCCACGGCATTCCCGCCATCTACGCCGTGGGTGACGGCGACCGCGGCGGCCACGCCTGGGTCGTGCTCTCCGTAGCGGACAACAAGTGGGAGCAAATCAACAACTACGGCTACACCACGGGCCGCATCGTCAACCCCTGCAGCGGCAAGTCGCACCACGAATCCGTCTTCCTGAGCCAGACCAAGGTTGAGCGCGCCAACAAACTCGCCCCCGCGGCGGACGGGATCATCCTCTCCCGCTTCCTCTCCGAGGAAGGCAGCGCAGAAGAAGCCCGCGGCTCGGCCCGCTATGTAGCCGCGGCCTTCCCCACCCTCACCGCCGCATGGGTGAACCTCATCGACGCGCTGGAGGACGAGCGAGCCAAACCCGCCGCCACCAACGAGTGGCGCAAGGCCTACAACGAGCTTTCCCGCAACGGCGCCAAGAACGGAGAGCTTGTGGATCTCGCGGCCATGGTCCAAGACAAGCACCTCATCGACGGCCTTTCCGCCGGCGCGCAGAAAAACCAGATTGACAGCACGATGCGCAAGATGAAGCGTACCATGGGCGATGAGCGCGCCGACCTTGTGGTGGACACCATCGAGCGACAGGCCGCCCTCATGGAGGAGAACAAGGACTTCCGCGGGCTGGACAACCTGTACTCCAAGCAGCTGAAGGATTACGCCGCCCGCGGCGACATCTTCGGCCAGCTGCTCAACAACTACGTGAAACACCTCGACGCGGCGGAGGCCCCTGCCATCGAGTGGAAACGCATGGTGAAAAAGGTCGATAAGCTCTTCTTCAAAAAAGTGAAAACGGGCGGCGACTACTTCAAGCTCCAGAAGGCGCTCGGCATCCAGCGACAGATTGCTAACTGCTACGAGCGCGCCGGCGACCTCAAAAAGGCGGAAAAGCTCCGCGAAGAAGCCGACCGCGAAGACGAACAGGCCCGCTCGCAGTACAAGGAGGAGTGAAGCTCGACAAATGGGAATTTGTCGGGATTTACTAGGTACTATGTACTAGGTACTATTTATCAAGTTCGGCGGCTGCCGCCGCACTCTATTCAAAAATAGTACATAGTACCTAGTACATAGTAAATCTACAAATTCTCATTTGTCGTCCCGCGCCTTTGCCATGCCACGCTTCTCCCTTGACGCGGGGCGGGCGGCGGATAGAATAGGGGCAACTCAACACTCCTACTATGGCACATCAACAGTTTCAGACCGAGGTCCGGCAGCTGCTGGACATTGTGATTCATGCCTTCTACAGCGACCGCGAAGTCTTTGTGCGCGAGCTGGTTTCCAACGCCTCCGACGCTCTGGAGAAGCTGCGCCTCAAGCAGCTCACGGAATCCGCTGTATATGAGCCTGAGCGCGAGCTGCGCATCGCCATCACCACGGATGAGGAAGCCAAGACCCTCACTATTGCCGACAGCGGCATCGGCATGACGGAGGAGGAAGTGGTCGAGTTCCTCGGCACCATCGCCCACAGCGGCACCAAGAAGTTCCTCGAGGCCGCCAAGGAAAAGGGCGGAGCGCAGGACCTCATCGGCCAGTTCGGCGTGGGCTTCTACAGCGTGTTCATGGCGGCGGATAAGGTGGAGGTCACCACCCGTAGCTGGCAGCCCGATGCCGCCCCCGTGCATTGGGTAAGCGACGGTCAGGAGGGCTATGAGCTGGAAGCCGCACCCGCCGATACCCCGCGCGGCACGAGCATCCTCATTCACCTCAAGGAGGACGCCGCCAACTTCTCTAAGCCCGACCATGTGCGCTACGTGCTGGGCAAGTACAGCAATTTCGTGGGCTTCCCCATCGACTTCAACGGCGAGCACCTCAACACCGTGCAGGCCATCTGGATGAAGAACAAGAAGGACGTAACCGAGGAGGAATACACGGGCTTCTACAACTTTATCGCCCACACGGAGGGCAAGCCGCTCACGCACATGCACTTCTCGGCGGATGCGCCTATCGTGCTCAACTCCGTGCTCTTCGTACCGGAGGAGAACCCCGAGATGATGGGCTTCGGTCGCACGAAGCCCGATGTGGCGCTGTATTGCCACAAGGTGCTCATCGACAGCAAGCCCGACAAGCTGCTGCCCGAGTGGCTGCGCTTCCTCTCCGGCGTGGTGGACAGCGAAGACCTGCCGCTGAACATCTCGCGTGAGATGCTCCAAGATAACTCCCTGCTCCGCCGCATCTCGGGCATTATCACCAAGCGCTTTATCAAGCACCTCACCGAGCTGGCGAAGAACGATGCCGACACCTACGAGAAGTTCTGGCGCGGCTTCGGCCGCTACATTAAAGAGGGCATCGTCACCTCTTGGGAACACAAGCCCGAGCTGTCCAAGCTCCTGCGTTTCGAGTCCACCTTCACCGATGCAGGCAAGCTCACCAGCTTTGCGGACTACGTGTCCCGCATGAAGGAAAACCAGAAAGACATCTACGTGCTCTACGGGGCCTCCCGCGCCCAGCTGGAGCACTCCCCCTACCTCGATGCGCTCACGGCTCGCGGCTTTGAGGTCTGCTTCTTCACCGAGGGCGGTGACCCCTTCGTGGTGGATGGGCTGATGAAGTTTGACGAGAAGGACATCAAGGCCATCGACCGCGCCGGTCTGGAGCTGCCCCCCATGGAGGACACGGCCCCCGATGCCCCCGCGCTGGATGAGACAGCCGCCAAGACGCTGACGGATTGGGTGACGGAGGCCTTTAAGGACAAGTTCAGCAAGGTGAGCACCACCGACCGCGTGACGAGCGCCCCCGCTATTGCCCTGCAGGCGGAGAACGACCTCTCCCCCGAGGTGAAGGCCTACCTGCGCGCCATGGGGCAGGAGGTGCCCGAAACGCACCCCGAAATCGCCTTCAACCCGCGCAACCCCATCGTACTGAAGCTGGCAGAACTTCAGGGCAGCGATACCGAGCTGGCCAAGCTGCTGGCCACCCAGCTCATCGACACCGCCCTGCTCCGCGCGGGCATGCTCGATGACCCCGCCGCGCTGGCCGAAAACAGCCAACAGCTGCTCGAAAAGCTGCTCAACAAGTAAGGCGCAACAGCAAGCGACACAAGAAAAACGGGCTGATGGTCACCCATCAGTCCGTTTTTTTAGGGAAAGGATGGAGGAAAAGCTGTTGAGTGACAAAGGAGGATTTGTAGATTTACTATGTACTAGGTACTATGTACTATTTTTG
>JAKSOV010000112.1 GCA_024405415.1 Akkermansia sp. | reverse complement strand
AAATAGTACCTAGTACATAGTACCTAGTAAATCCCGACAAATTCTCATTTGTCGGCTTGAGTCAAAAGAAAAACGGTCTGACCATCAGTCAGACCGTTTTCTTTATCATTGCAAAGGGCAACGCATCAATGTCCGCTGAGGGTCGTGATGTAGTAGCCCGCGATAACGGCGGTGCCGATCACACCGGCCACGTTCGGACCCATGGCGTGCATGAGGAGGAAGTTCGTGCGGTCGGCCTGCTGCCCCACGTTGTGGGACACACGAGCCGCCATAGGCACAGCGGACACACCGGCGGAGCCGATGAGCGGGTTGATGGGCGTCTTGCGCCAGCCGGGCACAAGATTCATCAACTGCGCGCACAGCAGACCGCAGATAGTCGCCATGGCGAAGGCCACGATGCCGAGCGCAATGATGAGCAGCGTCTCCGTCTGGATGAAGCGGCTGCCCTGCATCGTAAGGCCCACGGACACACCCAGCAGGATGGTCGTGATGTTCATGAGCTCGTTCTGCGCGCAGCTCACGAGACGCTCCGTCACCTTGCACTCACGCAGGAAGTTGCCGAACATGAGCATGCCCAGCAGAGGAGCGGCATCGGGGCAGAGCAGAATCGTGACGATAGTCACGGTGAAACAGAAGAACAGCTTCTCGCCCTTGGAGACCTGGCGCAGGCTCTTCATCTTGATCTTGCGCTGAGCCTCGGTGGTGAACAGCTTCATGAAGGGAGGCTGAATCAACGGCACGAGAGCCATGTAGGTGTAAGCGGCCACGGCAATGGCACCCAACAGCTCAGGCGCGAGCTTGGAGGCCAGGAAGATGGAGGTGGGACCGTCCGCACCGCCGATGATGCCGATAGCGGAAGCCTGCCCCTTGGTGAAGCCCAGGGCCATAGCGGCGAGGAAGGTGAAGGCCACGCCGCCCTGTGCGGCAGCACCCAACAGCAGCGCCTTCGGGGAGGCCAACAGCGGGCCGAAGTCCGTCAGCGCGCCCACGCCCATGAAGATGAGGGCGGGGAAGATTTCCATCTTGATGCCGAGACCGAGCACGTCGAAGAGACCGCCCTCGGGCTTGACGAGGAGGAACTTCTGGGCTTTCTGACCCTTAACGGACACCTTGCCCTTGATGAGCTGACCGTTTTCGTCAGTGGCCTCCGTGACGGTCATGGGGACATCCATGGCGGCGTCATACTTAGCCTTCTCCTCGGGCGTCAGCTCCGAGGTATCCAGCTTGGCGACCTCGGGCTCCTCGAAGGGAGCGGCGACGACGGAGATAAAGCCGACATCATTCATGGTGCTGTGCTCCACCTTGCCGGTTTCGGCATTGATGGAGACAACCTCGCGCTGGGCCTGCGTGATGACCATGCCGTTATCGGGAATGTTGGCGATGAGGGCGCCGAAGGCAATCGGCACCATCAGCAGCGGTTCAAACTGCTTCACCACACCGAAATACAGCATCACCAGCACGACACCCCACATCACATACATCTGCCACGTCATGGAGAAGATGCCCATGCCGGAGATGAAGGTTGCAAAGGATTGCAGTAATTCCATAGTTCTGCGGATTAAAAGGGGTTACCTGCGGGTGTCGAGGCACCCGCAGCCTTGTCCGAAGGGGAACTTAACCGAGGAACGCCAGAGCCTGACCTTCCGCCACGGTGTCACCGGGCTTCACGGAGAAGGACGTGACGGTGCCGGCGGCGGGGGCATAGATAACGGTGTTCATCTTCATAGCCTCCAGCGTCATGATCTGGTCACCTTCCTTCACGGCGGTGCCGGGGGTCACGTCGAGGGAGACCACCTTGCCCGCGAGGGGAGAGGGAACGGGGGTGCCGGCGCGGGAAGCGGCAGGGGCGGGAGCGTGGGCGGCCACGGGAGCAGGGGCGGCCAGGGGGCGCACCACGGGGGCGGGAGCAGCCACGGGGGCGGGAGCAGGAGCGGCGTTGGAACCACCGAGGGTTTCCACGGTAACATCGAAGGTCTGGCCGTTAACGACAATGCGGAGCTGTTTCATATTAGTGTATGGATTGTTTGTTGTTTAAGTTGTTTGGGTGGGGGGGCCTGCGTTAACCGCGGGCGGGAAGGTGGGAGTTCATAATGGCGGTGCGACCACCCTGTGCATAGGCGGTGCCCACGGGCTGAATGTCGAGGATGCGCGTTTCATTACCCAGAGTTACCTTGACGGCGGCGGCAATGGCGGCGACAACCTCCGGGGTGATGCTGCTGCGGGCGGCGTCATAGATACCGGCGGCAATAGCTGCCACCTGCTGAGGCGCGAGCTCGGGGCCGACCTCCGCCACGGGGGCGGCCGTCGGCGCAGGAGCGGCCGCGGCCATGGCAGCCTTCGCCGCCTCGGCCTTCGCCTTCTGCTTGGCATCAATACGCTGCGCCACTGCGCCCGAAATCGTCAAAATGACGCTCAGGAAGCAGAGGCAGCAGAACACCACGCACATGCCGGTCACCTGGTAGGTGATGGCATCCATATCGAGTGCGGCGAGTGTCTGTATCATAGATGTTTTTTTGTTATGGGGTATGGAGATGTTTCTTGCCCGCAACCCTTACAGCGGCATATTGCCGTGCTTCTTGGCGGGACGGGTTTCGCGCTTGCCCAGCAGGGTGCGGAGCGTGAGCGCCACCTTGGCGCGGGTGTCCTTCGGGTTAATGATTTCTGTCACCTGGTCGGACGCGGCAGCGGCGTAGGGGTTGTAGAAAGCCTTGACGTACTCGTCATGCAGCTGCTGACGGCGCGCCTCGCGCTCGGCCTCGTCCTCGATGCCCTTGAGCTCACGTCCGTAGAGAATCGGCACGGCACCTGCGGCACCCATCACGGCAATCTCCGCGCAGGGCCAGGCGAACACGGCATCCGCACCGAGGCTCTTGCTGCACATGGCGATATAGGCACCGCCGTAGGCCTTGCGGAGCACCACCGTCACCTTGGGAACCGTGGCGGAGGAATACGCGAAAATCATCTTGGCACCGTGGCGGATGATACCGCCGCGCTCCTGCTGCTTGCCGGGCAGGAAGCCGGGCACATCCACGAGATTCACCAAGGGGATGTTGAAGCAGTCACACACGCGGATGAAGCGCGCCGCCTTGTCGGAGGCATCGATATCGAGGCAACCCGCCTTCACCGCCGGCTGGTTGGCGATAATGCCGACCACCACGCCGCAGATGCGAGCGAAGCCGACGACGACATTGCCCGCAAAGTTCTTGTGCACCTCGAGGAAAGAGTCCTCATCCACCAGATGCGCAATCACCTTCTGCACGTCCAGCGGGGTGTTGTTGTTCTCGGGGATGATGTCATTCATGCCGAGGTCTTCGGCAATATCCAGCGGGGTGTCGAGCAGGTGCGGGGGCTCCTGCGCGTTGTTGGAGGGGAGATAGGTGAGCAGGTCCTTGGCAATCTGAATGGCCTCCTCGTCGCTCTGCGCCACAAAGTGCGCGTTGCCGGAGACGGAGGAATGCACGGCGGCACCGCCGATTTCCTCCATGGTGCACTGCTCGTAGGTCACCTGCTCAATCACCTTGGGGCCCGTGATGTACATGCCTGCGGCACCGCCTTGGCGGATGATGATGAAGTCTGTCAGCGCGGGGGAGTACGCCGCGCCGCCGGCGCAGGGCCCGAGAATGAGCGAAATCTGCGGCACCACGCCGCTGGCGGCCACGTTGTTGTAGAACACGTCGCCGAAGCCCGTGAGAGCCTCGATGCCCTCCTGCAGGCGCGCGCCGCCGCTGTCGTTCATCTGGATGATAGGCATGCCCGCCTTGAGGGCGTAGCGCTGAGCATCACAAATCTTCTGCGCGTGCATGTAGCCGAGCGAGCCGCCCTGCGCCATGAAATCCGCGGACACCGCCGCCACGGGGCGACCGTCCACCAAACCGTAGCCACTCACAATACCTTCACCGGGGATATACTTCTCCTGCATGCCGAAGTTGCTGCAGTGATGGCGGGTGTGCATGCCGATTTCAGTGAAAGAAGCCGCGTCGAACAGGCAATCCATGCGCTCGCGCGCCGTCCAATCACCCTTCTCGTGGCGCTGGTCAATCTTCGCCTGTCCGCCGGAGAGAATCACCTTTTTCCGACGTTCTTCAAGCTCCGTAAGCAACTGAGGGTCAATAGCCATATCCTGTTATTCGATTATCATGAACGAGCACTGCTTTCCGCGTAGCGACACCTCGCCCCGCGCGAAAAACCGCTCCACGCTGACGAATTGTAGCACGCTCTGCCCGCCAAGGAAAGCAAAAAGCGAGAAGAGGCGGCTTTATTTTGCGCAGAGTGATAAATGGGGATTTGTAGATTTACTATGTACTAGGTACTATGTACTATTTTTGA
>JAKSOV010000111.1 GCA_024405415.1 Akkermansia sp. | reverse complement strand
AAAATAGTACATAGTACCTAGTACATAGTAAATCTACAAATCCCCCTTTGTCTGTGCGTTGGTTGGTGCTCAAAAAAAGCACCCGCCTGAAACAGGCGGGTGCCGAAAAATGGAGCCGTAGCTTGTCGCTTTAGTGGCGACGGCGGCGGGAAGCCAGACCGGCGAGGGCCAGCAGGCTCAGCGTAGCCGTGGCGGGCTCGGGGGCGGCAATGCTCATGGTGTGGAGGGTCACCTTGGGAGCATAATTTTGCGTCGCCGGGGTCATGCTGTAACTCGAGTTGTCGCCCAAGTAGGTGCAAGTGATGGCGTTGTCCGTGTTGCCATAGTTAGCCAGCGTCGTGCCACCGGCGCGCACCATGTCCGTGACGCTCCCGGTGAGGGTCGCACCGATAGCCGTGTTAGCGCTGTCGGGGTTGGCAAAGACGAAGTAGATGTTCTCCGTCGTGGGAATCGTGGTGTTGCTGAAAGCCCACGTCCTCAAACCGGTACTGGTGACAACATTGTCAGACAGGGCGAGAACCGTACCCGAAGCATCGGTCAGGGCCAGCGTGATGCCCGTCTTGCCGTCCAGCTGGCGGATGTACGTGGCAACGGAGATCAGTTCCACTTCCGCTTCACCCGGAGCAAAAGCGGGATCGGTCGTGATACGGCTGCCGCTGAGATTCAGCGTGATGCCGTTGTAGTAGGCATTGTTAGTCGTGCTAGTTGTGGAGTTCTTGGAGGTGTACTCCGTCGTGTCAGCCATAGCCATGCCGCACAGGGCAAGGATAGCAATCATGGTCTTTTTCATAATCGTATGATATTGTTGATGTTATGCGGAGATGACAGGGGGTTCGTACGTTACCGGACTGCACATCCCCGCTGGGCGCATTGTACAGCATTCCTAATGCTGTATGAGTGGGTATCCGTGTAATTCTGTCACCATGAATACCTTATGGATTTCTTGCGTTTGAATTAAACAGACATTCAAATGACGATAAACGATTTTTCTGACCGTGGGGCGGAATTGCCGAAAACTCATGGGCACATCATTAACTATTCTTAAATATCTTCAGTTTCAACGGGTTAAAAATTCCTGAACAGCTGCGCCCCTCTTCATGTTTTTTACTAATCGGTTGATTTTTTTCTTGCTACAGCATTAGGAATGCTGTACAATACGCCCCGCAGGGGTGTATAGCCGGGTAACGTACGAACCCCTGTTATCCCTGCATAACACAACCATTAACAATAGAATACAACATTATGAAGAAGACACTTGTTGCTCTCTTTGCCCTTGGCAGCATGGCCATGGCCGGAGACATCTCCTACACCATCGATAACGCATGGAGCCTTGCCGGGGACAGCGAACTTCACTCCTCTGTTGAGGCTGCTCTTGCAAACAACGGCGATGCGCTTAACCTGAACAGACTTAACAATGTTCTCAACGGCAGCGACCACGCTGTGACGGTGACGCTTTCCGACATGTATTGGAGCGTTGTCCCCGCCACGGTTGAGAATCGTGGTATGCTGCTGACTTCTGTTCAGATTGTCAGCCGTAACGATGCCGCGTCTCAGCTCGAGACTGCCCTGACGGTATCCTTCGGCGGCCACTCCTACACGTCTGCTACTGCTGATTATTCCGGCGTTCCCGGCACTGCTCAGCGCGGTCTCATCACGTTCAACTTCAACACTCCCGTTGACATCACGGGCGCTGAGGCGCTGACGCTCACCCTTAGCGGTGCCGGTACGGGTGGTACCGTATTCCAGGCTAAGAATGAAGGCTTCGAGCTGCACGGTGATACGGCTACTAACGGCCTGTGGCACGCCGGCATCCGCCTGAATGTGCAGACCCCCGAGCCCGCCACGGCTACGCTGAGCCTGCTGGCCCTCGCCGGTCTGGCTGCTCGTCGTCGTCGCCACTAAAGCGACAAGCTACGGCTTAATACTTCGGCACCCGCCTGTTTCAGGCGGGTGCTTTTTTGGGCATCGGCGTACAGACAAAGGGGGATTTGTAGATTTACTATGTACTAGGTACTATGTACTATTTTTGAATAGAGTGCGGCTGTCGCCGCAAGGATGGGAAACCCGTTCTGACGCTTGCGTCAGAACGGGTTCGTTATCTCGCGGCGGCAGCCGCCGAACTTGATAAATAGTACCTAGTACCTAGTACCTAGTAAATCCCGACAAATCCTCATTTGTCGAATCGGTTCATGGGATGGTAGTGTTTATATATCAATAACCGCGCCTTTTGCTCAGGGGCGGCGATGAATGGGCCGCCTGCGTATTACGACTCCGAAAGGTTCTGCTGCATGCCAAGGGCGGGGGCGGCTTCGCCCACCGTGCCGACCACCTCGGCAGGTACACCCGCGACGGTTGTATGCGGGGCAACATCGCGCAGCACCACGGAGGAGGCGGCGACTTTAGCGCCTTCGCCGATTTCAATGCGGCCGAGAATCTTGGCACCTGCGCCGATGAGCACGCCGCTGCGGACAATGGGGTGGCGCGCACCGCCTTTTTCCTTGCCCGTGCCGCCGAGGGTTACTTCGTGCAGCATGGAGACGTTATTTTCCACAATGGCTGTCTCACCGATGACGATGCCGGTGCCGTGGTCCATGAAAATGCCGCTGCCGATGCGGGCTGCGGGGTGGATGTCGATGCCGAAGACTTCGCTGCCGATGCTCTGGAAGAGCAGGGCGAGCATTTGGCGGCCGGACTGCCACAGGACGTGCGCCACGCGGTAGGTGGCCAGCGCATGAAAGCCCTTGAAAAAGAGCAGCGGCTCTAACAGGCAGTTGCAGGCGGCGTCGCGCTCGGCAATGGCCATCAAATCCGCCGCGATGCATTCCATCGTCAGCGGATCGCGCAGCAGAGCCCCGCGGATAATCGGCTCCAACGTGTCGCGGCTCATGTCGCGGCGGGAGAGTTTGCGCGCCAGGCGCACTGCCACGGCATCCGCCAGAGAGTTGCAATCGAGCACCACCTCATCCAGCAGCACGGACATCACCGGCTCCTCTTTGACTACCTTTGCCGCTGCCGCGCAGATATGCGCCCACACCTTCACAGGCAGGTCGGTTTCCGCAGGGCGCATCTGTTCGGGACGAAGGGGCATGGGAAAAGGGGGGGGAGAAAGTCTGCTGCGCCGCAGGCGCAGGGAATTTTCTAAATTGTAATTTGTAAATTGTAATTTGTAATTCTCCTCTATCAGTCTACCATGCAATCTTTCAGCATTTCATCCAGCCGATAGGTCATCTCGGCCAATGCTTCGCGGGCGGGGGATTCGGGGAGCATCCAGAGCACCTCTCGGGCTTCTTCGTTGCGCGTAAGCCCCTCCTCCACCGAGCGCTGTATGGCCTCGCGGAAGGCGTCCGTGCCGCGCAGTTTTGAGTAGTCAATCTCCTCGTGGCGTTCCACGGCGGAGCGCACGGCATCGGCCACGTCCTCGCTGGAGGATTCCATGAGGAAGAACACGGGCAGGGTCAGCTTGCCCTTTTCCGCATCGGTACCGAGGGTTTTGCCCGCGTCCTCATCGTTGGAGGTGAGGTCCAGGCAGTCGTCGTAAATCTGGTAGGAAATGCCCAGCAGGGTGCCCATGCGGTTGAGATTTTCGGTCATCTCCTCGTCCAGCCCCTGAATGTAGGCCGCACCGCTCATGGCCATCGAGAAGAGAGTGGCGGTTTTTTTGCGAATCAGCTCGTAATAGTCCGCACGGCTCATGTCCATGTCCCACAGGCGGGTGGACTGCTCCACCTCGCCCTCGCAGAGGTCGCGGACGGAGATGGCCATACGGCGGATAAACTTGGCGTCGCCGATGCCTGCGCCCATCACCATGGCCTGCGCCAGCAGAGAGTCGCCCAGCAGCACGGCCAGCTCGTTGCCCCACAGGGCGTTGGGCGTGGGGCGGTCGCGGCGGGTGTCCGCTTTGTCCAGCACGTCATCGTGGATGAGAGAGGCCATGTGGAGCATCTCCAGCAGGGCCGCGAAGGTGATGTGGTCCTGCTTAATGCCGCCCGTGGCAGCCGCCGTGAGCAGCACCAGTCCGGGGCGAATCATCTTACCCTGACCGCGGCACACGGTCTTCATGTAGTCCCGCACATAAGGGGCGAACTCCTCCGTCTGTTCGGCAATCACGGCGCGCACCTTATCCAATTCGGCCTTGACGGCTTGGATATGCGCTTTTTTGTTGCGGAGTTTGCTGAAGAAGGGAAAGCTCATGGAGGGAGAGGTAATCGTGTATCGGGCGGGCGCGCAGGTGACCGGGCAACACCCCGCCGCGCGGATTATAGCAAGTCCGCGCGCGCATTGCAAGCCTTCACGCGAGGGGAAAGAAATGTAAATCGGCGCAGCTTGACAAATGGGGATTTGTAGATTTACTATGTACTAGGTACTATGTACTATTTTTG
>JAKSOV010000110.1 GCA_024405415.1 Akkermansia sp. | reverse complement strand
TTGATAAATAGTACCTAGTACATAGTACCTAGTAAATCCCGACAAATCCTCCTTTCTCTTTCTCCTTGCCTTCCCCTTATCTGTTCGCTACAATTGCCCCGCATGCCCGCCTTCCGCCGACTTCTCCTCCTCACCCTCCTCGGCCTGTTGTTGACAGCCTGTCAGCAGCAGGGATTCCCCGCCTACAAGGGCTATAAGATGAGCCCCTACACCGTGCGCGGGGTGCACTATACGCCGATGAGCGTGGAATCCGCCCTGCACTACCGCGAGGTCGGTATCGCCTCGCACTACGAGGCCGGCGGCGCGCGCGGAGCCATCGGCCAGCGGCTGTACCGCTCGCAGTACTATGCCGCGCACCGCACCCTGCCGCTGCCCTGCATCGTGCGCATCACCAACCTCAGCAACGGCAAGAGCTGCAAGGTTCATGTACGCGACCGCGGCCCCTACATTCCCGGCCGCCTCATCGACGTGAGCACAGCCGTAGCGGACAAACTCGGCTTCCGCCGCAAGGGGCTGGAGCGCGTGAAGGTAGAGGTTCTCTCCGTGGGGGACGGCCCCTACCGCCGCAAAGCCTGATTTCTTTTCGCCGCCATGTACGTTGCCCACGAACGCCGCGCTTACATTCTGCGCCTGCTGCAACAACGCGGCACTCTGCGCTCCGCTGAGCTGGCGGAAGAGCTGAACGTGACGGATGAAACCATCCGCACCGACCTCGTGGCGCTGCAAGCACAGGGACTGCTGGAACGCGTGCGCGGAGGGGCGCGTTACATCCTGCCCCGCCACGGCAGCGAGGACGCCGCGCGGCTGCACTGCCAGCTTGCCGCACTCGCCCGCCCCCACCTGAAACCCGGTGCGCGCGTGTACCTCGACCATGCGGAGACCGCCCTCGCCGTCATCGCAGCACTAGCCGGAGATACGGCCTACACCCACCGCCCGCTCACCCTGGTCTGCCCTGCCCCCGAGCTGTTGCACCGCCTCTCCGCAGCAGCTCTGCCGCATCATCTGGAATGCCCCGGTGGTCAGCTTGATAAAGAGAGTGGTCTGCTGGAGGACGCGGCGGCTCTCGCAACCCTTCGGGTTGATATTGCCCTGCTCTCCCCGCCTGCTCTGCGGCCCGATGCCGCTCGCTATCCGCACCCCCTCCGCGCCCGGTGGGCAGCAGCAGCCTCTGCTGCGGCCAAGCGTACGCTCCTCATCCTTCCCGCAGCGGCGCTGGAGGCGGAAGCCGCCTCAAACGCACCGTACGCAGCCCCGCTCTTCCGCCCGCTCCTGCTCACGGAAGACGCCCTGCCGCCCGAGTTTGATGACATGCCCGCAGAGACAGTACCGGCTATTACTCTCGAGGACATTCTCCCCGAAAGGCTATACTGAAAAATTCCGCCTTAAGTCGGGCAGGAGGGGGAGGGCATAAGCCGTTCATTCCGTAAACATGCTGCCGGCACATGGCAAATCGCCGCACACCTCATCCGTAGAGATGCGGTAAAACATCTTGCCTTGCTTCTGCAGGTAATTGTGCACGAACAAGCGCACCACGCGCGAGCCGATGACGCCCGTGCCGACCGCACTCAGAACGGTGCGCCCGTCCGCCAAGGCCGGAATATGTAGGGATTACAGCGCCTTCAGCTCGGCTGCGGCAGCCTCGAGCGAGGCGGCATCCTCGATGGAGATGACGCGCGCCTCCTTGCAGATGCGGCCCATCATGCCCGCGAGGGTCTTACCCGGGCCCATTTCGATGAAGAGGCGTTCGCCTGCATCGACGAGCTTCTGCATGCTGTCCGCCCAGCGCACAGAGCCGCAGACCTGCGCGCCGAGCATGGCGCGGATGTCGTCCGTGTCCGTCACGGTGCGAGCCTCGTAGTTGCAGTACACGGGGCAGACGGGCATCTGCATGGGGGTAGCCGTCAGCTCCGGCAGCAGCTTCTCCTGCGCGGACTTCATGAAACGGCTGTGGTAGGCACCCGCCACATTGAGCTTCTTGGCGAGCTTGAAGCCCGCGGCCTTCGCCCCCGCAATGGCCTTGTCCACGCCCTCGTGAGAGCCGGAGACAACCGTCTGGCCGGGGCAGTTGTAGTTCGCCACGTCGATATCGCACTCGGCGGCGAGCTGCTGCAGCGCCTCCACCGAGCCGCCGATGAAGGCGGCCATGGTGCTGGGTGCGGCCTGGCAGGCTTCCTCCATGTACGCACCGCGCTTCTGCACAAGTTTGAGGCCGTCCTCCATGGCGAACGTGCCCGCGGCGGCGTGCGCGGTAAACTCACCGAGCGACAGGCCCGCGGCGGCCACGGGTTCAATCTCCGCGAGGCTGCTGAGCACCTTCCAAATGGCAAGGCCGTGCAGATAGAGCGCGGGCTGGCAGTAGCAGGTGCGCGTCAGCTCCTCATCGGGGCCCTCGAACATCACCTTCGTCAGCGGGAAACCGAGAGCGGCATCCGCCGCGTCCATCATCTCACGCACGGCGGGGTACGCATCGTACAAATCCTTGCCCATGCCCACTTTCTGAGCGCCTTGACCGGGAAAAAGAAGAACTGCTTTCATCGTTGCTTTCATGTTAATGACTCTCAACTATAAAGTCAAGTTAAATAAATCTATCGGACATCTTGGCAGATTAGTCTTGCATTTTAGGTCGATTTGTGGCATATACCTGCAAGTTTACACCGACCATGCCTAAAGACACCTCGATTAAGAAGATTCTCGTCATCGGCTCCGGCCCCATTGTTATCGGTCAGGGATGTGAGTTCGATTACTCCGGCACTCAGGCCTGCAAAGCCCTTCGTGAAGAGGGTTACGAGGTGGTCTTGGTCAACTCCAACCCCGCCACGATTATGACGGACCCGGAAACGGCTCCGCACACCTACATCGAGCCCATCACGCCCGAGTATGTGGAGAAAATCATCGTGCGCGAGCAGCCCGATGCCCTGCTGCCCACGCTGGGCGGCCAGACGGCCCTCAACTGCGCCATGGAGCTGCACCGCCAAGGCATTCTGGAGAAGCACGGCGTGCGCATGATCGGTGCCAATGCCGACGCCATCGACAAGGGCGAAGACCGCCAGCGTTTCAAGGACGCGATGATTAAAATCGGCCTCGATGTGCCCGCCTCCGGCACCGCGCACACCATGGCCGAGGCATGGGACATCGCCAGGAACGTCATCGGCGGCTACCCCGTCATCATCCGCCCCGCTTTCACGCTGGGCGGCACGGGCGGCGGCATCGCCTACAACAAGGCCGAGTTCGAGGAAATCGTGCTGCGCGGTCTTGACCTCTCCCCCGTTTCCGAAGTGCTGATTGAGGAATCCCTGCTCGGTTGGAAGGAGTTCGAGATGGAGGTCATGCGCGACCGCAAGGACAACTGCGTGGTCGTCTGCTCCATCGAAAACCTTGACCCCATGGGCGTGCACACGGGCGACTCCATCACCGTGGCCCCCATCCAGACCCTCACGGACCGTGAGTACCAAATCATGCGCGACGCCTCCTTCGCCGTCATCCGCGAAATCGGCGTGGAGACGGGCGGCTCGAACATCCAGTTCGCCATGGACCCCAAGACGGGGCGCATGATTGTCATCGAGATGAACCCCCGCGTGAGCCGCTCCTCCGCGCTCGCCTCGAAAGCCACGGGTTTCCCCATCGCCAAGCTCGCCGCCAAGCTCGCCGTCGGTTACACGCTCGATGAGCTGCGCAACGACATCACCCGCGAGACCCCCGCCTCCTTCGAGCCCTCCATCGACTACGTGGTCACCAAGGTGCCGCGCTTCACCTTCGAGAAGTTCAAGAAAGCGGACGAGACGCTGACCACCTGCATGAAGAGCGTGGGCGAGGTGATGAGCATCGGCCGCACCTTCAAGGAATCCCTGCAAAAGGCTCTCCGTTCCCTCGAAACGGGCCGCTGGGGCTTCGGCTTCGATGCCAAGGAGCCGCAGAACCCCACCACGGAGGAAATCACCAAGAAGCTCACCATCCCCAACGCCGAGCGCATCTTCTGGCTGCAGACGGCGTTCACGCACGGCTTCACCGCCGAGGAAATCCACGAGCTCACGCAGATTGATATGTGGTTCCTCGACCAGATGCAGCAGCTCGCCGAAGCGGGCATGAAGCTCGCGGAGCTGGACCTGCGTCAGGCCAAGAAGCTCGGCTTCTCCGACCGCCAGATTGCCCGCGCCCGCGGTTGCAGCGAGGACGACATCCGCGCCGAACGCAAGGCCAAGGGTATCATCCCCACCTACCGTCTGGTGGACACCTGCGCCGCGGAGTTCGAAGCCTACACCCCCTACTACTACTCCACCTACGGTGACGAGAACGAAGCCCGCCCGAACGATAAGAAAAAAATTATCATCCTTGGCGGCGGCCCCAACCGCATCGGTCAGGGCATCGAATTCGACTACTGCTGTGTGCACGCCTCCTTCGCGCTGAAGGAGCTGGGCTATGAGACCATCATGGTCAACTCCAACCCCGAGACCGTGTCCACGGACTA
>JAKSOV010000011.1 GCA_024405415.1 Akkermansia sp. | reverse complement strand
AATAGTACCTAGTACATAGTACCTAGTAAATCCCGACAAATTCTCATTTGTCGCTTTGCTTGCCGCACAACAAACGCGGGCAACGGCGTGAACCGTTGCCCGCGGAAGTTTTTATCTGTATCAGGCGCTTAGCCTTCCGTCGTCTCCGCTTCGGCGGAGTAGTCGATGGCGGCGAGAGCCTTGTAGAGGCGCCAGCGGCGGGCGACATCCTGCTCCTCGAGCTTGAGAAGGTGCTCGAAGTTGGCCTTGTTGTTGCGGGCCAGCAGGCGGAAGCGGTTTTCACCGCCCTTGCCGTCGGGACCGACCAAGGCTTCGCGGACGGAAATCTTGGGCTCCTTGCTCTTGATGGTGAGCGGGTTCTTGCCCTGCTTGACGTTGTCCGGGTTGAAGTTGTAGAGCAGCAGACGGCCGCAGTCCACCGCCGCCTTCTGGCGGTCGAGACCCTGCGCCATGTTGATGCCGTGGTTGATGCAGTGGCTGTACGCGATGATGAGCGCGGGACCATCGTATTCCTCGGCTTCCACGAGGGTCTTGAGGGCGTGCTCGTCGTTGGCACCCATGGAGATGGAGGCGACGTAGATGTTGCCGTAGGTCATGGCCATGTAGCCGATGTCCTTCTTCACCTGATCCTTACCCTTGGTGGCGAACTTGGCGACGGCACCGCGGGGCGTGGACTTGGAGCACTGACCGCCCGTGTTGGAGTACACCTCGGTGTCGAGGACGAGCACCTTCACGTTGCGGCCGGAGGCGAGGATGTGGTCGAGACCGCCGTAGCCGATATCGTAGGCCCAGCCGTCACCGCCCAGCACCCACACGGACTTGCGGACGAGGTAGTTGGCATGCGCCTTGAGGGCGGCGAGGTCGGCGTCATCGCCGCAGGCAGCCTTGATGGCGGCCACGGTTTCGCGGGCCTTCTGCACCTCGGCTTCGGTCTTCTGCGGGTTCTCCTTGAGCTCGCTGATGAGCGCGGCGCCAATCTTGTCGGCGGCGGCATCGAGGAGTTCGAGGGCGAACTGCTGCTTTTTGTCCAGAGACACGCGGAAGCCCAAACCGAACTCGGCGTTATCCTCGAAGAGGCTGTTGGCCCATGCCGGGCCGAGACCGTCCGCACCGTGGCTCCAAGGCGTGGTGGGCAGGTTGCCGCCGTAGATGGAGGAGCAACCCGTGGCGTTGGCGACCACAAGGCGGTTGCCGAAGAGCTGCGTGAGGGTCTTGATGTAGGGCGTCTCACCGCAACCGGCGCAGGCACCGGAGAACTCAAACAGCGGGCGGAGCAGCTGAGCGTCGCGCACCTGAGAGGGGTTAATCTTCGTGCGGTCGGGATCAGGCAGCGTCTCGAAGAACTTCCAGTTCTCGGCCTCGGGCTTGAGAGCCTGGGCGGCGGGAGTCATCGTCAGGCTGGCCGTGGGGCACACGCGGGAGCAGAGGGTGCAACCCGTGCAGTCCGAAGCGGACACCTGCAGCACGAACTTCTGACCCTGCCAGTTCTTGTGCATCTTGGCAGCATCAGCGCTCTTGAAGCTCTCGGGAGCACCTTCCAGCGCGGCGGGCTCCACCATCTTGGCGCGGATGGCGGCGTGCGGGCACACCATGGTGCACTTGCCGCACTGGATACAGGCCTTGGAGGTCTCGGTCTTCTCAGGCTCCCAGACGGGAATCATGAGGGCGAGGTCGCGCTTCTCGTACTGCGTGGTGCCGTTCGGGAAGGTGCCGTCCACGGGCATCTCGGAGACCTTCACATCATTGCCGTTGCCGGCGATAATCTTGCCGAGCACGTCCTTCACGAAGGCGGGGGCGTCGCCATGCACGCATTCGGGAATGGCGTGGCCGGTGATTTCCGTGCCGAGCGTCACCTTGTGCAGATGCTCCAGCGTGGCATCCACGGCCTGAATGTTCTTGGCGACCACTTCTTCGCCCTTCTTGCCGTAGGTCTTCTTGATGGCTTCTTTAATGTAGCCGATAGCCTCGTCAGCGGGAATCACGCCGGAGAGCTTGAAGAAGCAGGTCTGCATGATCATGTTGATGCGACCGCCCATGCCCGTGGCCTTGGCCACCTTGAAGGCATCGATGCAGTACACCGTGATGTGCTTGTCGAGAATCTGCTGCTGCATGCGGGCGGGCATGGAATCCCACACCTTCTCGGGCTCCACGGCGGTGTTCATCAGGAAGGTGGCACCGTCCGCCGCATTCTTGAGGAAGTCGAGAATGTTCAGCAGGCTGGGCTGGTGCAGGGCGATGAAGTTCGCGCTGTGGATGAAGTAGGTGCTGTGGATGGGCTTGGGACCGAAGCGCAGGTGGGAGATGGTGGAGGAGCCAGACTTCTTGGAGTCGTACTCGAAGTAACCCTGCACGAAGAGGTCCGTGTGCTTGCCGATAATCTTGATGGCGTCCTTGTTGGCGCCCACGGTACCGTCGGAGCCGAGGCCGTAGAACAGGCAGCGGGTCACATCAGCGCCTTCCGTGGAGAACTCGGGGTCGTAGGCGATGGACTTGCCGAGCACGTCATCCTCGATACCCACGGCGAAGTTGTCCATGGGGGCATCCTTCGTCAGCTCGTCGAACACGCCCTTCACCATGGCGGGCGTGAAGTCCTTGGAGCCGAGACCGTAGCGGCCGCCGACGATGGTCGGCAGGGCGAAGGGCAGCGTGCCGCGGGAGGCGGCATCGGCCAGAGCCTGCACCACATCCTGACGCAGGGGTTCGCCGAGGGAGCCGGGCTCCTTCGTGCGGTCGAGCACGGCAATCTTCTTCACCGTCTTGGGCAGCGCGGCAATCACGTCCTCCGCGGGGAAGGGGCGATAGAGGCGAATCTTGAGCAAGCCAATCTTTTCCTCGGGCATGGCCTGCACCAGCTCAAGGCCGGCTTCCGCACCGGAACCCATGATGACAATCACGCGGTCGGCTTCGGGGTGGCCGATGTACTCCACGAGGTCGTAGCAGCGGCCCGTGAGCTCGCCGAACTTCTTCATGGTGGCCTTCACGATGCCGGGCACCGCGTCGTAGAACTTGTTGACCGTCTCACGGCCCTGGAAGTACACGTCGGGGTTCTGAGCGGTGCCGCGGATGACGGGGGACTCGGGCGTCAGACCGCGGGCGTGGAACTCGTCCACGAGCTTCTGGTCGATGATGGCGCGCAGGGTCTCATCGGAGATGTCGGCAATCTTGCCCACTTCGTGAGAGGTGCGGAAACCGTCGAAGAAGTTCAGGAAGGGCACGCGGCTCTCAAGGGTGGCGGCGTGGCAGATGGCGGCCATATCGGGGGCTTCCTGCGTGGAAGCGCCGCAGAGCATGGCGAAGCCCGTGGAGCGGCAGGCCATCACGTCGCTGTGGTCACCGAAGATGGACAGACCCTGAGCGGCGAGGGCGCGGGCGGCGATATGGAACACGCAGGGCGTCAGCTCACCCGCGATTTTGAACATGTTCGGAATCATCAGCAGCAGACCCTGAGACGCCGTGAAGGTGGTGGCGAGGGAGCCCGTCTGCAGCGCGCCGTGCACGGCACCGGCAGCACCGGCTTCACTTTCCATCTCCACGATGCTGGGAACGGTGCCCCAGAGGTTCTTGCGGTCAACGGCGGTCCAGGCCTCTGCCGATTCACCCATCGGAGAGGACGGGGTGATGGGGTAGATAGCGGCCACCTCGGAACAACGATACGCGACGGAGGCGACGGCCTCATTCGCGTCAATGGTGCTGTATGTTGTGCTCATATATGCAGTGGTTGGAAAATGGTTAGCGGCAGCGAAACGGAACACCATACCGTCATGGTACAGCTCACGCCGCCGTGAATATCATTTCACGCCCCGTATCTTACACCCGCAAGCCCCCGAACGCAACCCGAAAATTGGCTTTTTGCGTGCCAAAACGGGGATTTTCGGGATTTACTAGGTACTAAGTACTAGGTACTATTTGTAAAGTTCGGCGGCTGCCGCCGCGAGATAACGAACCCGTTCTGACGCTTGCGTCAGAGCGGGTTTTCCATCCTTGCGGCGACAGCCGCACTCTATTCAAAAATAGTACATAGTACTTAGTACCTAGTAAATCTACAAGTCCCCATTTGTTGGACGATAACGATTGATTCGTCGTTTCCTCAGAAAAGCGATTTTTCCTTTTCGGACTCGCGGCCCTCGAGGTAGCGCACATAGCGGCTGACGCCCGCGCCGTAGGGAGAGGCAAGGCGCAGGTCTGCGGGCGTGTCCAGCAGCGTGGCGGAGTGGCGGCGCAGCCAGAAGAACCAGAAGGGGACGGAACCCAGCACCAGGAAAACGATGACGGAGGCAATGATGGTGGGGATGTTTTCGGGGTTCGAGAGAGCCTCGCGCATCTTCTCCTTCATTGAGGGGCCTTTTTCATCCTCCTTGGGGCGCAGCTCCACGGGGATGTGCGGGGCTTTCTCCGCATCCTCGGGGGTGAGGGCGCGGAACCCGGCGGAGAGGGGGAGAATGAGGCTGTTGAGCTTGCGGAGCGCCGCCATGAGCCCGGGTGCGCCGCCGCCGGCTTCTGCGGCGGCCTCGCGCACGGCGATGAGCCACTCATGGCGCTTGGTGTCATCTACCTTGATTTCGCGGTAGCCGATGTCGATGGCATCGGGGCGGCCGAGGGGGTAGACCAACACGGCGGCATACTCGCTTACGGGCTGGGCATAGGTGCCCGCCAGGGTGGAGGCGTGCATCTCGGCGGGAATCTCCTGAGAGCCGAGGAAGACGGCGGTGCAGATGCGGTAACGGGCGTTGGCGTTAATCTCGCGCAGAACGTGCGCTACATCATTGCTTTCGGCTGTGCTGAGAAGCTTTTGCGGGTCGCAGAGACATTGATTGCCGTCCGGGTGCAGGTAGGCGTCGCAATAGCGGCCGGGCACCTGCGTGTCGCTCTCCTCGGTCTTGACGACGGCTGCTTTGGCGGTCGGGGTAGGGGAGACGGCCGGAGCGGCGGCTGTTTGCGGGGGGAAGAGGGCGTTGTAGCCCGTTTCCAGCTCGCCGGTCATGAGCAGGCGGTAGTGCTCCCCCTGCCAGCGCGGCGCGGCGGAGTAGCTGGCGGAGGCTCCCTTGTCTTCGGCCTTTTCAGCAGGTGCCTCGGGAAGGGGGGCAGGGGCAGCGGTCGTTTCAGCGGCGGCACCGTCCGCAGGGGTGGGTTGCGGCGTCTCGGCAGCGGGGGCGGGTGTCACCTCCTCAGCGATATCTTCCACTTCCTCGGCAACATCATCATCCGCCAAGGCCGGAGCGGGCGCGGCGGGCGCCTCGGCCTTGGGGGCCGGCGGAGGCGTCTGTTTGGGCGCGGGCTTGGGGGTGGGCTTGGTTGTCGGTTTCGGAGCAGGCTTTGCCGTAGGCTTCGCAGCAGGTTTGACGGAAGATTTGGCAGCAGGTTTGGCGGTGGGTTTTGCAGCGGGCTTGGCGCTTTGTTTAGCGGCGGGGCGGGCCGACGGCTTTTGCGGAGCGGCATCTGCGGGCGGCAGGCTCAGCCCCAGCAGGGCTGCCCCCAGCAGCAGGGCGCGGATGCCTTTGGGCAGAGCGCTCATGCGGCGCAGTCGGCGGTTGTTGCGGTGGGCGGAGGCGGCCAGCTGATGCACGGCGGCTTTCATCACCTTGCGCAGCCCCGCCACCATTGCGCGCTCGCGGAATTGCAGACGGGCGCCCATGATACAGCTGTTGATGCTGTCGGGGTTCACATAGGGGTCCAGCTTGTAGCCCCAGGAGAAACAGGCCATCTCCAACTGCACGTCCACCACAAGCATGAGCATCCACTCCTGCCTCGCAGGCGGCGGGTAGGGGTGCATGGCATCGCGTACATAGGCGGTGATGCTGTTCCACAGGCGCTCAAAGAGGCCCGGGGAAACATCCGCATAGTGCGGGCGTTCCTCGCCGGGGCGGCGCTCGCGAAGCTCTGCATCCTCAATGGCTTTGCGTTGTTCTCGCTTGCCGAAGGAGGGGTGGTGGATATGGGCGTGGTTGAGCATCCAGTGCGCCTGTGTACGCAAGTCTTGGACCTGCCCGTTGTCCGTGATAAAGATGCAGAGCGCCACGGGGGGGATAAGGCGCTCCATCTCCTCCAGCGCGTGCAGCAGCTCCATGCGCTCTTGGTGCGTCAGCGCGCCGGCGCCGTCCAGCACGCGGGTGAATTCCACATTCTCCTCCCCGAAAATCGCGTTGGCGCGCACCAAACTGTAACCGCAGGCCGGGCACTGGTCTTCAGCGCCGGCGTGAATCGTGGCAGAACATCGGGGACAGATTGGCACGGCATGTTTATACCGCGTTTAGTGTAGCAGGTGAAGCCAAAATGCGCCGCATGGCGCATTTTTGTAAGTACAATGTACAATGGACAAAGTACAAATCATTGAATGGTGTGCGGCTACGCCGCAAGGATTGCTAGCACGTTCTGACGCAGGCGTCAGAACGTGTTTTTGTCCCGCGGCGTCAGCCGCCTAAATTTCTGATTTGTACATTGTACATTGTACTTTGTACATCCTCACATCTCCCAATTCACCTCAATCTTCTCCGTCTCGCCCTGCTTGTTCTCGTAGAGCACATAGCCGTGCTCCGCGCCGAACTTGTACACCTCCATGGTGACCTTCACGTCGAAACAGCAGTAGCGGGCGATGAGCAGCAGCTTCTCGGGGTCCTTTGTCTGCTCATACTCTGCCCACCATTTGAGCGCGTCCGTGCCCTCGGCTGTTTTGGAGTTGCCCTCCAGCGTCACTTTGGCCACGGAGTCGAGCTTGAGGCGGTGGCCCAGCTTCTCCGTGAGGTCGGTGCAGATGTCGAGGTTGACGGTGGAGTGTGCGATATCCCACAGGGAAAAAGCCTGCAACACGCCGTAGTCAAAGCCGATGTGGTTGTAGCCCACCACGAGGTCTGCCTCGCGCAGCTCCTGAATCAGCGCTTCCGCTTGATCCTGCGTGTAGATGTGGTAGGCGTTGTCTTTGGTGGAGTAGGTCACGCCCACGGACATGCCCATCTTGGCCGTCTCATGCCAGCCGCCCACCTGCGCCGCCGAGAGGCGTGTCTCCAAATCAAAATAAACGATGTTGCGCATGGAAAATCAAAGGGCTGTGCGGCGCCGTATGCCCTCGTAGAGCACAATTGCCACCGAGGTGGACAGGTTCAGCGAGCGGGCATGTTCCCCCGGCATGGGAATGCGGAGGGCGGTATCGGGGTGTTGCTCAATCCAGCTTTCGGGCAGGCCCTTTGTCTCGGGGCCGAACACGAGATAGTCGCCGTCGCGCAGGGGTAGCTCTGCATCCCAGATATTGCCCTTGGCCTTGGTGGAGAGATACCAGAAATGCGCTCCCGGTGCCGCGGCGGCTTCCAGCTCCTCCATGCTGTCCCAGAGGTGCAGGTCGACATGCTGCCAGTAATCCAGTCCGCAGCGCTTCACCTGTTTGTCATCAATGCTGAAGCCCAGGGGGCGGATGAGGTGCAGCCGCGAGCCTGTGGCGACGGCCAGACGTCCCGCTGCACCCGTGTTGTGCGGAATTTCGGGGTGGTAGAGGACGATGTGGAACACGGTGCGCAGGGATGGGGGTTAAACCGCGCCCTTACCGAACAGCACGGCGGGGATAGTGCGCAGGAAGAGGACAATATCCAACCAGAAGCTCCAGTGGTCGATATATTTCAGGTCCTTCTCAATCATCTTCTGATAGCTGTTCTCGGCATCGCTGCGGTCCTCAATCTGCCAGTAGCAGGTGAGACCGGGCTTCACGCTCATGCGGCGGCGGTGGGCAAGGTCGGGCATCTCCTCCGTCTCATACACCGCGAGCGGGCGGGGACCGACGATGCTCATGTCGCCCAGCAGAACGTTGATGACCTGGGGCAGCTCGTCAATGGACATCTTGCGGATGAAGTGACCGAAGGGGAACACGCGCGGGTCGTTGTGCAGCTTGAAGAGCGGGCCGTCCATCTCATTGCCCATCTGCCTCTTAATCTCCGCCAGACGGGACTCGGCATCCGTGTACATGGAGCGGAACTTCCACATGCCGAAGGGTTTGCCGTACAGGCCCGAGCGCATCTGGCGGTAGAACACCGGCCCCTTGGGGTCGCTGATTTTGATGCAAACGGCCGTGATGAGCCACAGCGGGGAGGAGCCGATGAGCATGAGCAGAGCCATGGCGCGGTCAAAGACGGCCTTTGCCAGGCGCTCCCACGTGTAGGGCGGGGTGGAGGTGAGGATGAGCATGTAGGTACCCTCCACCTCGCTGACATCGGTTTTCAGCTCGATAGAGCGGTGTTCATTGCGGCAGATGTAGATGTCGATGCCCTGCAGCTCGCAGAGGTGGATGGTGGGCTCGTTGTCGTGGTAGGCGGAGATGCCGCCGAGGACGATGAGGTGGGAAACGGCGTTGGCCGCAATCATGCGCTGCACCTCCACAGGCTCCGTCACACCGGCGATGGAGTGGCCCACGACATGCATGCCGCGGCGCCAGTATTCCGGCAGTTTGTTCCAAGCATCGTTGATTTTCTCCTCCGAGGCGCCGGCGAGAATCACCTGACGCAGGTCGGCGGGGTTGTTGCGGATGCGCAGCTTCCACATGCGCACCAGCAGGAAGCGGATGAACACCACCACGGGGATGCCCACCATGTTCACCAACAGAATGTGGCTCACATAGGCATCGTGTACGCGCAGGGTCTGGTAAAAGGCGATGGCGCAGAGGTAGTAGGTGGCAAAGAGCAGCAGCTGGCGCAGCGCCGTGCTCACGCGCTGCACATTGCCGCGGTGGTAGAAGCCCACCACATAGAGCACCACGGGCACGAAAGTCAGCGCCATGCCCGACAGGAAGGGGGACATCATCAGGATGTTAATCGGTTCCTGCACGCGCCAGCCCATGAGCGGGGCCAGCAGATTCGTCAGCTGCGGCGAGTAGTACGCAAACAACAGCGCCGCGCAGAAATCCGCAACGGAGGCAAACTGAAGCAGGGAATTTTTACCGACATTCGTCATGCTCGCGCAGACTTTAGCACCTGCGCGCCGCAAATTCAAGCCCAAAACGCCACATGCGCGCGCGATGCGTGCGGGTTTTTCTGCTTGATATAGGGCGCGCGTTTCGGTATGATACCCCGATATGAACCCTTTTAAGAGTTCCATGCTTATGTTGGCTTCGGTCTGTGCTTTCGTGGGGATGGGGGCGTCTGCCTACACGCCGCATCCGGATTGGGAGAACCCGCAAAACCTCTCGCAGGGGCGTGAGGACTCCCGCGCTTTCTTTGTCCCCTTTGCCGACCGCGCCGAGGCGCTGAAAGGTCACCGCGGGGATTCTTCCCTCGTGCGCTCCCTCAACGGCACATGGAAGTTCAACTGGGTTCCCTCGCCCGACAAGCGCCCGCTCGACTTCTTCCGACCGGATTACGATGTGAGCGCGTGGGCGGACATCGACGTGCCCTCCAACTGGCAGATGCGCGGCTACGGCACCCCCATCTACAGCAACCAGCGCTACACCTTTGTCCGCAACTGGCCCTTCGTCATGAGCGAGCCGAAGACGGACGCCGAAAAGCAGTACACCACTCCGCAGACGGAGCCGAACGCGGTCGGCTCCTACCGCCGTGAGGTCGAGCTGCCCGCCGACTGGAACGGGCGCGAGGTGTTTATCCGCTTCGACGGCGTGGACTCCTTCTTCTACCTTTACGTCAACGGGCAGAAAGTCGGCTTCTCCAAGGACAGTCGCACCGCCGCCGTTTTTGATATCACCAAGTACGTGCACCCCGGCCGCAATACCATCGCGGCGGAGGTCTACCGCTACAGCGACGGCTCCTACCTCGAGTGCCAGGACATGTGGCGTCTCTCGGGTATCTTCCGCGATGTGTACCTCTACACTACGCCGCGCACGCTGGTGCGCGACTTCTTCGTGCACACCGATTTCCCGAAGGACGGCGATGGCCGCACGGACTACGGCCGATCGAACCTCCGCATCGAGCTGGCGGTGGACAACCGTGCTGATGATCGCGAGACCGTGACCGCCGAAGGCGAGCTGTTGGATGCCGCGGGCAACACCGTGGCCCGCATGAGCGCCCCCGTGGGTGAGCTGCTGCCCGGCGAGGACTCCGCCGTCACCCTTAGCGCGTTGGTGAATGCTCCCGCCCTGTGGAGTGCCGAGAAGCCTAACCTCTACAAGCTCATCCTCACCCTCAAAAACGCCAAGGGCGAGGTGACGGAGACCATTGCCAAGAACATCGGCTTCCGCGAGGTAAAGCTCGAGGACGGCCGCTTCCTCGTCAACGGCATGCCCGTCAAGCTCAAGGGCGTGAACCGCCACGAGAGCCAACACGCCAACGGCCACAGCGTCACGCAGGACGAGTGCCGCCAAGAGCTGCTGCTCATGAAGCGCGGCAACATCAACCACATCCGCAACTCCCACTACCCGCAGCCGGACTTCTTCTACGAAATGTGCGATGAGCTGGGCATCTACGTCTGCGATGAGGCCAACATCGAATCCCACGGTTACTACTACGGCGAGGACTCCCTCTCCCACCCCGAGGAGTGGCGCGCACAGCACGTCTGGCGCAACAAGAACATGGTGGAGCAGAGCAAGAACCACCCCTGCGTGGTCATCTGGTCCTACGGCAACGAGGCCGGCCCCGGCGACAACTTCGCCGCCGTGCGCGACTGGATTAAGAGCCGCGACACCTCCCGCGTCACGCAATACGAGCGCAACAACGAGCTGGCCGACCTCTGCTCCAACCAGTACCCCAGCGTGAACTGGGCCCGCGAAATCGCCGCCCGCAAGCTGCAAAAGCCGTGGTACATCTCCGAATACGCCCACATCCTCTGCAACTCCATGGGCAATTTGAAGGACTACTGGGACGCCATCGACACCAGCGACTCCATCATCGGCGGCGGTATCTGGGAGTGGATTCACCAGAGCTATGACCAGGAGGTCACGCTGCCCGATGGCCGCACCGTCACCCGCCAGAGCTACGGCGGCGACCACGGCGAATACCCGCACGACGGCATCTTCTGCATCAAAGGCGTCATCTACAGCGACCGCACGCCCACCCCGCTCTACGCGGAAATCCGCAAGGCCCAGCAGAATGCCGACTTCACCATCCGCGGCCTCTCCGAGGACAGGAGCGCTCTCCTTGTGGACATCCGCAACAAGCACCTCTTTACCGACCTGAGCGAGTACGACGGCACCTGGGAGCTGGCGGAGGAAGGCACGAACATCATCGCCTCCGGCACCTTTGCGCCGAAAGCGGCCCCCCTGCGCACCCTGCAGGTGCAGATTCCCACCGAGACGATGCAGCTCGAAAAGCTCGCCGCTGACCGCCGCTACTTCCTCACCCTGCACCTGCGACTCAAGGCGGACAACGCATGGGCGGAAAAGGGCTACGTGATTGCCACGGAGCAGTTCGTGCTGCCCGAGGAAGTCACGCACTTCAACCCCAAGGCCAACCCCATCGCGCTGGACAAGGAAGCCAAGCTCGAGGTCCGCAACCTCAACGGCCGCATGACCGTCATCGGGCCCTCCTTCACCATCACCATCGACAAGGCCACAGGCGGCCTGCGCAACTACATTGTCGAGGGTAAGGAACTCATCGGCGACAAAGCGACCCTCTTCCTCAACGCCTTCCGCGCCCCGCTCGCCAACGACAAGTGGGCCATGAACCAATGGCTCAACAACGGCCTGCGCAACCTCACGCACGATGCCTCCCCCCTCGTAGTCGAGCGCCTGGAGGGCGGAGCCGTGCTCATCTCCACCGACATCGTCAGCCGCGGCATCCGCAAAGAGGGGCTTGACAGCCGAGACTACGACAACGGCAAGTTTGAACTGTCCGACTACGGCCCCGTGAAGGACAACGACTTCCGCTTCACCACGCAGATGGTCTACACCATCCTGCCCAATGGCTACGTCAGCGTGCAGGCCGGCATCCAACCCAGTGAGGAAAAAGTCGTGCTGCCTAAGCTCGGCTACACCCTCGCCCTGCCGGAGCGCTACGGCAACATCCGCTGGTATGGCCGCGGCCCCGGCGAAAACTACCCCGACCGCAAAGCCGGCGCCCCCGTGGGTATCTACGACCGCAAGGTCGCCGACATGGTAGAAAAATACCCCTTCCCCATGGAAATGGGCAACCGCATGGAGTGCAAGTGGGTCGCCGCCACGGATGACGACGGCGTCGGCCTGCTCATCTGCGCCGATCAGGACAGCAAGTTCAACTTCTCCGCGCTGCCCTACACCCCGCAGGCCCTCTTCGCCGCCCCCCACCCGGAGGAAGTCGCGCCCGCCCGCGCCACCGTCCTCAACGTAGATGTCCTGACCCTCGGCCTCGGCGGTGCCGCCTGCGGCCCCCGCCCCATGGACCGCGACATCCCCCTCTCCGCGCCCACGACCATCTCCTTCTCCCTGCGCCCCATCCGCCTCAACCAACAGGCGCGGGAGCTGGCCCGCCAATCCCTGCCGCTCACAGGCGCCGTCACCCTCTCCCGCGACGGACTGGGCTTCATGCACGCCTCCTGCGCCAGCCGCGATGCCGAGATTACCATCACCCTGCCCAACGGCGACGTCATGCCCTATAAAGAACCCTTCCTCCAGCGAGAGGAAGGCATCGTGCGCGCCGACGCCGTCAGCCCGGACTGCCTCGCCGCCCCGCAGGTCTACCACTACGTCACCGAATGGAAACCCGACAACCTGCTGCGCATCGTCTCCTGCTCCAGCAGCGCCGGCGGCAGCCAGTCCGCGTGGAGCCTCATCGACGGCCGCCGCGACACCTACTGGCACTCCCGCTGGCATGAGCCCACCGCCACCTACCCGCACGACATCACCATCGACCTCGGCGCGGTCTCCGAGCTGCGCGGCTTCGAAGTCACCCCGCGCCAAGGCCGCAACACCTCCCGCGTGCGCCGCATGGCCTTCTACCTCTCGCAGGACGGCCAAAACTGGGGCGACAAACCCGCCGTGGAAGTCGAGCTGGCGGACGAAGACACCACCCAGCGCGTCATGCTGCCCGAGTTCGCCGAGGCCAAATACTTCAAGATGGTCTTCCTCAAGCCGATGAACGAGGGCGAGCCGTACGCCTCGCTGGCGGAGGTGAAACCCATCGTCAACCGCGTGGTCGGTGAATACCCCGCCTACGCCTTCTTCTCCGTGGAATACGTCTCCTCCGAGGACCCCGAGGAAGGACCCGCCCGCAACGTGCTGGACGGCAACCCCGACACCTACTGGATTACCATGACGGGCGTCACCGTTGCCAGCTTCCCGCATGACATCCGCCTCAACCTCGGCGGCGAGCGTCGCATGAAAGGCATCGTCTACCAAGGCGCGCCCATTGACGAAGGCCGCATCAAGGAATACGAAGTCTACGTCAGCAACGACGGCGAGAACTGGGGCGACGCCGTAGCCCGCGGCTCCTTTGCCGACAACGCCGACCGCCAGGAAGTCCTCTTCTTCGAGCCTCGCGCCGCCAAATACATCCGCCTTGTCGCCATCTCCGCCTACGGCGACGGCGACACCGCCACCATGAGCGAACTCGACATCATCCCGGCGGAATAAAGGAATTACAAATTGTAAATAGAGGCGCGGCCAAGCCCGCGCTGCTAAACAAGCCCTGCCTGACCTCCTGTCAGACAGGGCTTGTCCTTTGTGGCTATAGGAAAAAAACTCTTCCGCCTCTTACATCGTGAGGGTGGCGGGGTTGAGAAGGAAGTCGAGAAGGGGGAGGTGGAGGATGCCGTGCTCATCATAGTGTCGGGGGGTGGTATCGGCTGTGATGATGATTTTGGCGAAGGCATCATTGACGCAGAGAAGGGAGCGGCGTTCCTGTTCGCGCTTTTCCGGGGTGGGGAGACGATAGGCGGACTGGATGTAGGCGCGGGAGCTGCCGAGGTTGCAGACGAAATCAATCTCCAGTTGCTTGCGCTCGCTGACGCCTCGTTCGTTGCGGGTGTGGATGGGGTAGACCCCCACATCGACAGCGATACCGCGGCGGCGCAGCTCATTGTAAATGAGGTTTTCCATGAGGTGCGGCTCCTCAAACTGGCGGAAGTTGAGGCGGGCGTTGCGTAGCCCGAGGTCGGAAAAATAGTATTTGGCGGGGGTATCGATATACCGATTGCCGCGGATGTCGTAGCGCGTAGCCTTTTCAATCAAGAAGGCTTCTTCGAGAATCGTCAGATACTTTTTGATGGTTGCGGCGGAAATTTTGCTCTTTTTGACAGAACAAAACGTGTTTTCCAAGCGGGTGGGATTGGTGAGCCCGCCGATGCCGGAGGCGATGATATTGACCAGCTCCTCCAAATCATCATCCGCGCCGATGCGGTAGCGCTCTTTAATGTCGGTGAGATAGGTGTTGGCGAAAATGGCGTTGAGGTATTTCACCTTGTCCTCCCGCTCGGGGAAGAGCACCACCTGAGGCAGACCGCCATAGGTCAGATAATCCGATAAGCCCTGCTCGGGTGTGCCGGGGTACACCTGCATCATCTCAGCAAAGCTCAGGGGACTCACATGGATGGCGTCGCCGCGACCGCGGAAAGAGGTGGCGATATCCCGCGAGAGGAAGCGCGAGTTGCTGCCCGTCACATAAATGTCCAGCCGTTCGTTGTGCAGCAGCGTATTGAGCACATCCGCAAACTCATCGACCATCTGCACCTCGTCCAGCAGCACGAAGGTGTGCCCCTCTGCCGGGATGCGCGCCTCCAGATAATCCAAGAGAGCATCGGGGTCGCGGTAGGCCTTGTTGCGACGGTCATCCAGCGCGAGCATGATGAGGTGCGCCTCATCCACCCCCTCTTGGCGCAGATGCTCTGCAAAGAGACGGAAAAGCAAGTGAGACTTGCCGCTACGGCGGATGCCCGTGATGATTTTCACCATCCCGTTGCCCTGTGCCCGCACCAACTTGCGGAGCAAATCATCGCGTTGAATCTGAGGAGTCATTTCGGATTTTTGCGTATTGCCGCAATTTTCTGAAATCAACATACCCTGAACGCACCCCACCGTCAAGCATACATTTCATAAAAATGCGTATTGCCGCAGTTTTCTGAAATTCTCCTTCGCCGACAACGCCGACCGCCGGGAAGTCCCCTTCTTCGAGCCTCGCTCCGCCTCTTTTCAGCAGCGGCGGTTCCTACGTTGGAATTAATACCCTAAAAAGCTTTTTAAGCTCAGGGACAAGAGAGCGCGCATGGAGGAGGTTGTCAAGCGGTTTAGCGGCACTTGTGTGATAAAAACGGAGCATTTTCAGCGCGGGCAGGGGTGGCGGTTGCTAGCAACCCGCGGGGTGGTGTTTATCTTTTTGCTTGCGCGGGGGGAGGGGTGGGGTAGAATGGGGGCATGAGCAAGAATGTTGTGATTATCACGGCTTCGCTGAGAAGCAAGAGCAATTCGGATGCGCTGGCGGCTGCGTTTGCGGAGGGCGCGAGCGGGGCAGGGCATGCGGTGGAGACGATTTCGCTGAAGGAGAAGGCGCTGGCGTTTTGCCGCGGGTGTTTCGCGTGTCAGGAAATCGGCCATTGCGTGATGGATGATGATGCCAACGCGATTATGGAGAAGGTGGCCGCGGCGGATGTGGTGGTGTTTGTCACGCCCGTGTATTACTACGGCATGGCGGGGCAGATGAAAGTGCTCCTCGACCGCATGAACGCCCTCTTTACCAAGGATTACGCGTTCCGCGATATTTACCTGCTCACCACCTGTGCCGATGAGAGCGAGGAGGAGCTGCACCACGTTACCTCCGGTATCGAGGGCTGGGTGGCCTGCTTCGAGCACGCCCGCCTCTCCGGCGTTCTGCACGCCCCCGCCAACACCGCCCCCGGCGACATCGCCAAGCAGCCCGCGCAGCTCGCCGCTGCCCGCGCCCTCGGCGCCGCCCTGTGAGACAAATCCTCATTTATCTGTCCTACACCGAAAAAAGCCCATCCGCGGACGCGCGGATGGGCTCTTGTATGGTGTGGTGACGTCTTCAGCGGAACACAATCGCGCCGTTTTCGGCATCGGTGCGGATGGTGCTGCCCTCGGGGAACTTGCCCGAGAGGAGGGCCATGCTGAGCGGGTCGAGAATGTCGCGCTGGATGGCGCGCTTGAGCGGGCGGGCGCCGTATACGGGGTCGTAGCCGTGGGAGGCGACGAGCGCGGCGGCGGCATCCGTCAGCTCCAGCTTCAGGCCGCGCGCGGCAAGGCGTTTTTCGACCCGCGCGAGCTGGATGCTCACGATATGTTTCAGATTGTCCTCGCTCAGGCGGTCGAAGAGGATGGTCTCGTCGATGCGGTTCAGGAACTCGGGGCGGAAGTGGGCACGAAGCGCCTCCATCGTCTTGGCGTTGCGGGCGTCCTTGTCCGTCTCCGTCAGGATGTACGCGCTGCCGATGTTGCTCGTCATGATAAGGACGGTGTTGGTGAAGTCCACCGTGCGGCCCTGGCCGTCCGTGATGCGGCCGTCGTCGAGCACTTGGAGGAGCACGTTGAACACATCCGGGTGCGCCTTCTCGATTTCATCGAACAGCACGACACTGTAGGGACGGCGGCGCACGGCTTCCGTCAGCTGACCGCCCTCATCATAGCCCACATACCCGGGAGGCGCACCGATGAGGCGCGACACGCTGTGCTTCTCCATGTACTCGCTCATGTCGATGCGCACCATCGCGGCCTCGTCATCGAACAGGAACTCGGCGAGCGCTTTGGCCAGCTCCGTCTTGCCCACGCCTGTGGGGCCGAGGAAGATGAAGGAGCCGAGCGGGCGGTTCTCGTCTTGCAGCCCCGCGCGGGAGCGGCGCACGGCATCCGCCACGGCCTTCACCGCGTCCTTCTGCCCGATGAGGCGCGCGCCGATGCGCTCCTCCATGTGGAGCAGTTTCTCGCGCTCGCCCTCCGCCATGCGCGCGGCGGGGATGCCCGTCCATGTGGAGACCACCTTGGCGATATCCGCCTCCGTCACCTCCTCCTTGAGCAGACCCTCGCCGCTGCGTTGCAGCTCCGCGAACGCGGTGCGAGCCTCCTTGGCGGCGGTTTCGGCGGCGGGAATCTCGCCGTAGAGGATGGCGGACGCGCGGCCGAGGTCGCCCTTGCGCTGGGCCTGCTCGGCCTCCGTGCGCAGGGCGTCGATGCGCTTCTGGGCATCGCGCGCCTTGGTCACGACCTCTTTCTCGCTCTTCCAGCGGGCAATCATCGCGTCGGTCTTCTCCTTGGTGTCAGCCAGTTCGCGGGAAATTTTGTCGAGGCGCTGCTTGGAGTCCTCGTCCTTTTCCTTAGCGAGGGCTTGGCGCTCCATCTCCAGCTGCATGGCGGCGCGGTTCAGCTCGTCAATCTCGGCGGGCATGCTGTCCAGCTCAATCTTGAGGCGGGCGGCGGCCTCGTCCACAAGGTCAACCGCTTTGTCGGGCAGGAAACGGTCGGAGATGTAGCGGTTGCTCAGGGTCGCGGCGGCCACCAGCGCGCCGTCCGTGATATGCACGCCGTGGTGCACCTCGTAGCGCTCCTTCAGACCGCGCAGGATGGCAATCGTGTCCTCCACGCTCGGCTCCGCGACATACACGGGTTGGAAGCGGCGCTCCAACGCGGCGTCCTTCTCGATGTACTTGCGGTACTCATCCAAGGTCGTGGCGCCGATGGTCCGCAGCTCGCCGCGAGCCAGCGCGGGCTTCAGCAGGTTGGCGGCATCCATCGAGCCGTCCCCGCCCGCGCCGGCACCCACGAGGGTGTGGAGCTCGTCGATGAACAGGATGATTTCGCCATTCGAGGACGTCACTTCTTTAATAAAAGCCTTCAGACGCTCCTCGAACTCGCCGCGGTACTTGGCGCCCGCCAGCATGGAGCCGATGTTGAGGCTCACGAGCCGCTTGCCCTGCATGCTCTCGGGCACATCGCCGTTCACGATGCGGCGCGCCAGCCCCTCCGCGATGGCGGTCTTGCCCACGCCGGGTTCGCCGATAAGCACGGGATTGTTCTTCGTGCGGCGGGAGAGGATTTGCAGCACGCGGCGGATTTCCGCATCGCGGCCGATGACGGGGTCAATCTTACCCTGCCGCGCGCGGGCGGTGAGGTCCGTGCCGTACTTTTCGAGCGGCTGGAATTTGCCCTCCGGCTCTTGGTCGGTGATGCGCTGGTTGCCGCGCACCTCGCGCAGGGCCGCAAGGTATTTGTTCTCTGTCAGCCCGCAGCCCTCCATCAGGCGGCGCATGGCGTCATCCGTGCGGAAGAGAGCGAGCACAAAGTGCTCCACGCTCAGGAAATCGTCCTTCATCGCGGTGCGTTGCTCCTCCGCAGCGTTGAGCGCGCGGTCGAGAGCGGGCCCGATGCCCGCGCTCTGCACCACACCGCCCGTCTGCCGAGGCTCGCGCGCCAGCGCGCCCTCCAGCTCGGTGAGCAATTTCGCCGTATTCGCCCCCGCCTTCTCCAGCACGGCGGAGAGCACACCGCCCTCCTGCCGCACCAGCGCCAGCAGCAGCTCCGCAGGGTAAATCTGCGCACGACCGGCCTGCTGCGCAGCCTTTTGAGCCGCCACAAGCCCCTCCGTGAATTTGGTAGTCAGGTTGTTGTTCATACAGCTATGATACCCCCGCTCCGCCTACCGTTCAATAAAATTATGCGAAGTTGTAAAATTTCTTTCCCCGCCCCACGCAGGGCAGGGGATAGGCTACCCACGCGCTCCTCTATTCGCCCAACTATCGCAAATCTTGCGACACATCAGCATGAGTAGGGGCTTATACAGGCGGATACCGACAAGTCCCATATCAGCCGACCACACCCTCGTTGCCATGGTCGTCATGATTGCCTCCTCCAAACCCGAAGAAAAGGAGACCATAGTGCGACTGGTGATGAATTTCTTGACAGTGTGAAAGCGCGTCACGGGCGGGAGGTCTGCTGTCGCTTATCCTTCATCACCCAGAAGCTTTTCTCAAACATCTTCGATGAGACCATGGTATTTGCTGATTGCGTTTGAGATAGGTTGATAATAGCAGTTCAGCTCATTCTTCCATGCGGAAAAATGCCAGGCATCTAAAACGAGCATCTTCTTATCACCATTCATCGCTTGGTAGACATGCACATCCGGATCCGTACAATCAACTGGCTCGCAAGTATCGAAAAGAGCCGAACGAATTTCCGCATCTCTCATCAACGCCATGGTGACAACGATGTCAGGAGCAAGCAATTTTACCTCTTCTCTAATGTAGTTTGCTCCTTCATGAACGGAGCGCTTGACATCGGTCCAATCCGTGGGGCGATATCCGCTATTGGGACTGATTTTGGAAATATTCATGAAGGCAAAACTGATGCCATTTTCTGAGAAAATATCATCGCAGTGTGCGTCAGGATACGGAACATCCTTCCATGCGGGAAAATCATGAAGGATACCATACACTATATAGAAGATGCGCCTATGAAACTTGTCTTGATTGATACATCTTTTATTTCCAATTTTTGCGGTGCTATACACTTCATGTATAGCCTCGATATAATCTTGACCTCCCAAGTCATAGCTCTCCTGTCCGACAAAAAGAATCTTCGTTTTTTGGTGGCTATAATAGGGGTAAAATCCATCCGAACAGAAATATTTACTATCCTGTGACGAGCATAAATTATCAGCCCAACATTTTTGTAATCTGTCAAGCTTGGCTTTCAGCTTCTTCTCATCGGGCGGATATTCGTCGGTGAATTTATCGTTATCATTCATATAATTTTATCGATTAGAGTTCTCAAATATCGCCCGCTATCATATCACGTCTTCCCCAGACTTCGCAAGAAGCAATAGCAAAGTCTACCTCTTCCGAAACGCTGCTGCTTCTTGGGGCTAGTGGATTATTTTACTTCCCTATCGAAATGGTGCACTTTTTCGATATGGAGGTAAAACTCTTTGTTCCTTACTGCTCCCAAAACCTTGCAGCTTCGCGGGGCGGGACGGGGGAGATGTAGCGGGTGCGGAGGAGGGAGAGGTCGCGGTGGCCCATTTCGAGCTGGAGGGCGGGGAGGTCGCGGTAGTGCGCGGCGTGGTAAGAGGCAAAAGTGTGGCGGCAGATGTCGGGTACCCAGCGGGTGAAGCCAGCAGCGCGGCGCAGGGCGCGCCAGCGGCGGAGCCAGTCGCGGGGGATGCGGAGGTCTACTCCTTCCGCGGGCGTGCGGAGGGGGAGGAGGCGCCCGCCGCCCGTTTTGCTGGCGCGCGCACGGATGCGGATGAGGCGGGCGTCTTGGTCAATATCCTCGGGGCGGAGTCGGCTGACTTCCGTGGGGCGGATGCCGTTGTAGAGGAGCAGGTGCAGGGAGAACTTCATGGCGCGGAAGCGCGGTTGCTCGGCGGTGGTTTCCAAGCGCGCGATTTCCTCCTGCGCCAGCGGGGCGATGGGCGTTTCCTGCACGCGCGGCACGGTGATGCGGGAGACGGGGTTCGCGTTGCACCACTCCTGCCGCATGCCGAAGGAAAACACGCTGCTGAGGATGGCGCGCGCTTTCACAAAGGAGCTGGGGCTGTGCCCGAACTCGCGCTGCAACAGCTCGCGGCACTCCCGCGTGCTGACGGCGCGCAGGGGGCGCGCAGCAAAGCGCTCGTCTTTCAGAAAGCGCCGCACGTAGTGCCGAATATCCCGCTGCGAGGTCGGCCGCAAATCCCGCCGTTCAGCGATGCTCTGCTCCGCCGCTTTCCGAAAGCTCACCGTCCTCTCGGCATCTTTCACGGCCTGCACCCCCGCCCGCATCACCGCCCGCAAGCGCACCAGCACATTTTTTCTTCTGCGCCCGCCCAATTCCTCGATGGTCTCCAAGGCCAAGCGCGCGAGGTCAATCACGCTCAACCCCGTCCCCTCCAATAACTCTCCGGCTATCGTATCTGCATTCATCATTGCGAATGATGATGTCAAGGCGGAATGAATCTCAGGCTTAAAATAAGGATAAAAACGTGATTTCCAGGAGGGGCACCGTGCTTCTGGAGGGAAAAGGGGCCGAGAATGGCGAGTTATAACTATTATTCGCGCTTTTTCAGGGCCGCTTTGCCTATATCATTCGCAATGATGTACACTCATCACGTATGAGACTCAATATCCTTCTCTTCGCGTTGGGCTGCGCCGTTCTTGGTAGCAACATTTCCTTTGGCGCTATCTCTACCGGTACGTCCGTTGAATTCGTTAATGCGCTGACTAATAAAACTATCGATGAGGTTGATGTACCTAATACCTTCGGCGTACGACTCAGCGGTTCGGTGTATGTTCCTGCCACGGAAAGTGTCACTCACGAATTTAGCATGAGTGCAGCTCCGCAGTGGGGCACCAAAACGACAAGCATCTCGTATTACGGCGGTGGAAACGCCATCTACGGCAGCGATAAAATCGACATGTTTAATGTGCCGTTGATGGCTGGCTACAAGATGCATTACCATCTTTCGGAGAAACTGGTAGCTAACATCGGCGGACGTGTCGGTTATACGATTATTGATGCAGATGATTCGTATAGCGGTCGTGTCAATGGAACCTATGTCAGCGGCAAGGAGGATGCCGGCATTGACGGCGGTTTTACCTTTGCTGTCGGTGCGGGGATGTCTTATCAGTACGCTGAGAACTGCTATTATACCTTCGGATATGAGTTTCAGGATACCTCCATCAGCTTTGATGACCCTGAGACCTCTGATACACACATCGGACAGCATGTTATCTCCGCAGGTATCAACGTGCGCTTCTAAGCGGCATGGTCGCACCCTGCATGACAGGTGCCTCATGTTAAATGTACTCTCGCTTTGATTTCGGCTTCAAACTCCGACCGTAGCCAGGGCACACATCTCTTGATTAAAGAAATGCCGGGCTGATTGAAAGAATCAGCCCGGCTTAAATTTCTTATAAGCCTTGCGGCATGGCGCTTCCCCCCCCTCTCCTCGAAGTAATGCCTGTTTTTATCTATCGGCTAATTAGCTGCAAATTAGCCGATGATTGGCCGTTACAGTAATTTGGCTCGCTGTTCGAAATCGGGGGCGGGGTAGTACACAAATTCGCGTTTCACCTTCATCATCTGCAGTAGGCCCATGTCGGTGAGTTGCGTGAGGTCCGTGCGGGCGGTTTGGCGGACGACGTGGTGCTCGCGGCAGTAGGCGCTGACGTTTGTGCTCGTCTCCGGGTGTTTCAGGAGGTGGAGGATGAGCGCGCGTTGGCGGTGGTTGAAGGCGGTGGAATCCTTGAGCTGTTGCACGAATTGCTGTTGCTCGCTCCGCTTGCGTTCGAGGTGCTCGTAGAGGTGGGTGATGGATTCCTCGATGGTGCGGAGCTGGTCGCAGATGAAATAGTTGAGGTCGTTGTCGTCCTCTTCCGTGTTGAGGAAGGAGCTGTAGTAACGCTTGGAATGGGCAAAAATTTCCCGAGAAATAGAAATGTATTCAAAAATCCAAAAGCCCTCCTTCAGCATAGCCCAATAGAACAGGGCGCGTGCGGTGCGGCCGTTGCCGTCCACAAAGGGGTGGTCGTAGGCCAGCCAGAAGTGCAGGATGATGGCGCGCACGACGGGGTGCAGGAAACAGGTGTCGTCCCGCTCGTTGGCGAAATAGCAGAGCAGCTGCAGGCGCGCGGGCAGCTCGGCGGCGGGCGGTGGGGTGTGGATGAGCTCGCCCTCGATGGCGGTTTCCACGCGCACATCGTCCTCCGCGCTGCGGAACACCCCGGCCTTCGCGGGGGCGGCGAGCGTGCCCTCCGTCATGCCGCGGTGCAGCTCGAGAATACGCTCCACGGTGATGGGCTCGTTCTTCCACGCCAAGATTTGCTGCATGGTGCGGTAGTTGTTCATGACCATGCGCTCATGCTCATTGACGGGGCGGCGGTGCGTGCGCAGCAGCTCCTTGGCTTCGGAGCGCGTGACGACCGCGCCCTCCAGCATGCTGGACATGATGGATTCTTCGATGATGGAGGTGAGCAGATACTTGTTGCGCCCCGCGCTGCTCAGCAGTCCCTCGCGCTCGGCATGCACGGAGCCGCCCGCTTTCAGGTCGATGCGGTGCGCGAGGTCGAGCATCATGTTGATGTAGGAGAAGGTGAAGGGCTCGCCCTTCTTGTCGCGCAGGGGTGTCTCGCGGCGTCCGTTGAGCCGCTGGATTTTCAGCCCTACCCACCACTCCTCATTGCTAAGGCCTTTCGGCGGGTTTTTATAGCGCAGCTCCGGCCAGCTCAGGTAGCGGTCGCTGCGGTTCATCTCCGCTTGGGAGGCGGGTAACACCTTCATCAGGTCAAAATCCGGGCGACCCAGATAATCCTGCATCTTCGGTGCAACAGGGCGGGGTTTCATGCTTTTCAGTATAGCTCATCGACACCCCCTGTCAAGGTTTATCGGCTAATTAGCTGCAAATTAGCCGATGATTAGCCGTTGCGGCCAGAGGGGGGTATTTTGAGAAAAGTGCTGCCAAAAATGCAGAGGTTTGATTGAAAAGTGCTGCCAAAAATGCAGAGCTTTAGGTAAAAAGTGCTGCCAAAAATGCAGAATTGGCTTGCTAAAGCGTTGATAGTGTGGTGTCATAGTGCCGGAACGAATGAAGATGCAGCGAAAAGCCCTGATAAAACTCATGGAGTGGAGGGATACGCGCCCCCCGCGGAGGAAGCCTATGCTCCTGTTGGGCGCGCGTCAGGTGGGCAAAACATGGCTCATGCGCGAGTTCGGTGCGCGGGCTTTTGAGCGCGTAGCTTATATTCGCTTTGACCGCAACATGACCATGCGCCGTGTGTTCGAGGAGGACGGCGCGGACATTCCCCTCTTGCTCAGCCACCTTCAGGCGGAGGTCGGGTTCAAGCTCGATGCAGGGAGCACGCTGCTGATTCTCGATGAAATCCAAGAGTGCCCCGCCGCACTCACGGCGCTGAAATATTTTTGCGAGGATGTGCCGGAGCTGCATGTCATAGCGGCGGGTTCGCTGCTCGGCGTGCGGCAGCATGAGGGAACGGGTTTCCCCGTGGGAAAGGTGAACACGCAGATGCTCTACCCTATGAGCTACACCGAGTTTCTGCGTGCCGTGGGGCAGGGTGTGCTCGCGGAGCTGCTGGAGGCGGGGGATTGGCGCGCCGTGTCGCCCTTCCACGAGCGCTTGGCGGAGCTGCTGCGGCTTTACTACTTCGTGGGCGGTATGCCGGAGGCAGTGACCCGCTATGTGGAGACAGGTGATTTTGCGCAGGTGCGCGAGGTGCAGCGCGAATTGGTGTTCAACTACGAGCAGGATTTCAGCAAACACGCGCCCAAAAACGTGGCGGCGAAGATCGCGCAGATTTGGGATTCCGTGCCCACGCAACTGGCCAAAGAAAATAAACGTTTCCTCTACGGCGATGTCAAGAAAGGCTGGCGTGCCAAGGATTTGGAGGACGCGATGGATTGGCTGCTGCGTGCGGGGCTGATTTATCATTGCCACCGCATCACGAAGCCCGCGTTGCCTGTGGATTCCTACCGAGACGGGGCGTTCAAGGTGTTTTTCTCTGATGTGGGCTTGCTGGGCGCCAAGGCGGGGCTGGATGCCTCCGTGCTCATTCAGGGCAACCGCATTTTCCAAGAGTTCAAGGGCGCGCTGGCCGAGCAGTATGTGCAGCAACAACTGCGCGCAGAGTGCGGTATTTCCCCCGCCTACTGGCTCTCCGAAAGCAGCCGCACGGAGCTGGATTTCCTCTTCACCTCGGCGATGGCGGTGGTGCCCGTGGAGGTGAAGGCTGAGCTGAATACGCAAGCCAAGAGCCTGAAAGCCTACTGCGCGAAGTTCACCCCGCCCGTTGCCGTGCGCACCTCGATGCACGAATACCACACGCAGCCCCTCGCCCTCCCCGATGGAGGCAGCACGCAGCTCATCGACCTGCCTCTCTATGCCGTCTGCCGCATGGCCGCCGAGTGCGCGGCCGTGCAGAGTTTATAGCACACAGGGTATACAAAAACCGCGCGCGGCGGATGGGCCGTGCGCGGTCTTGAAAAAGGGGCGGCGGTGCCTCAGAGGGCGGCGATGACGGCATCGCCCATGCCGGCGGTGCCGACGCGGATTTCGCCCGCGGCGCCTGTGGCGAGGTCGCCCGTGCGGTAGCCCGCGGCGATGACCTTGCGGACGGCGGCGTCGATGGCGTCCGCCGCGGCGGTTTCACCGCAGGTGTAGCGCAGCATCATGCCCATGGAGAGAATCTGGGCGATGGGGTTGGCAATGCCTTTGCCCGCGATGTCGGGGGCGGAGCCGCCGGAGGGCTCATACAGGCCGAAGAAGGCGCCGTCCTTGCCCTTGCCGAGGGAGGCGCTGGGCAGCATGCCCAGCGAGCCGCAGATGATGGCCATTTCGTCCGTCAGGATATCACCGAAGGTGTTTTCGGTGACCATCACGTCAAACTGCTTGGGGTTGCGCACCAGCTGCATGGCGGCGTTGTCCACGTACATGTGCGTGAGCTCCACATCGGGGTACTGCGGGGCAATCTCGTTCATCACCTCGCGCCACATGACGGAGGAGGTGAGCACGTTCGCTTTGTCCACGCTGCAGAGCTTTTTGTTGCGGCCCTGCGCGGCCTTGAAGGCCACATGGGCGATACGCTCCACCTCGCTGCGCTTGTAGAAAAGGGTGTCCAGCGCCACGATTTCGCCGTCGCGCTCGCCGTAGAACTTCGGCTCGCCGAAGTACATACCGCCCGTCAGCTCGCGCACGCAGAGGATGTCGAAGCCGCCGGGGATGAGGCTGTTCTTCACGGGGGAGGCGTCTGTCAGCTCTGCAAGGCAGATGCCGGGGCGCAGGTTGGCGTAGAGTTGGAAATGCTTTCTCAAAGGCAGCAGGGCGCCGCGCTCGGGGCGCTCGGCGGGGGGTAAGGTGTCCCACTTGGGGCCGCCCACGGAGCCGAAGAGGATGGCGTCCGCCGCTTCGCATGCGGCCAGAGTGTCATCGGGCAGGGCTTTGCCGCAGTTGTCGATGCCCGCGCCGCCTACGAAGCAGCTCGTGCGCTCGGTCTTGAAGCCGAACTTCGCCTCAGCGGCATCGAGCACGCGCAGGGCCTGCTCCATCACCTCCGGGCCGATACCGTCGCCCGCCAGCACAGCAATCTTGTATGTATTCATAGCGATGAACAAAGGGAAAGAGAGAGAAAAATTACTTGTCCAACAGGTGGAGGAAGGGGGTAATCAGGCCCGAGATGTCCACGCCGAAGCAGCACTTGCACACGAGGTAGGAGATGCAGAACATGAACAGCGTAGCGACTACCTTGCGGATGACCTTGAAGAAGAACCATACGCCCGCCAGCCCTGCGGCGGCACCGCCTGCGCCCATGCCGTCCAACCCCACGTGGGAGAACCAACCGTTCTGCGCGGCTTCTGCGCCCTGCTGCGCCGCGGCCTGCGCCAGCGGCAACACAATATCGGCAATCATCGTCATCATAACGGCGCGCACGGTAGCACAATATAGGGAAAAGTTCAAGTCCGAAAGGGGGATTTGAGGATTTACTAGGTACTATGTACTAGGTACTATTTTCGAATAGAGTGCGGCTGTCGCCGCAAGGATGGAAAACCCGTTCTGACGCTTGCGTCAGAACGGGTTCGTTATCTCGCGGCGTCCCTGTCACGGCGTAGCCGTAGGCGAAGACGGAAGCCGCCGAACTTGATAAATAGTACCTAGTAAATCCCGACAAATCCTCATTTGTCGTGCATCCGTTTGGGCGGACAATGACCGTCAATCATAAATTTCTCAGCACGGGGATGCCGCGGCGGCGGATGAGGTCGTTGGCGGTCTCGGCGGCGGAGCGGTCGATGTAAATCGAGTACGGGGCGGTATCGAGCCGAATTTCCGTTACGTCGTCCGCCGTCGGCTCATCCAGCAGCTCGGCCAGTTCGGCAAGGTCATGCACGGGTTTGCCGTTGACGGCCTTGACAACGGCAAAACGCGCGCGGTCGTAGCCGAGCGTGGCGGGGGTGGGAATGACGATTGTCAGGCCGATCGGCTCTTTCTCGCCCGATTCGGCTAGCTCTTTCTCGCGCTGTGTCAGGCGCAGGAAGGGCAGCGGCAGGTCGCCGTTGGAGCGTTGGCGCACGGCGTTGAGGTAGCTCTCCGTGAGCGGTTGGAAGACCAGCCCGCCCCACAGGATGTAACGCGGTGCGCTGCCGGCGGATTCCAGCGCGTGCAGGCCATGTTCGGCGATGTCGCGGTTGAGCGGCACGGGAAGCTCCAGCTGCTCGCCATGGCGGTAGAGGTTCAGCGACAGCGCTTCGCCGAGGGGCTTGGCAATGCGCAGAAGCGCGGCGGCGTTGTAGAGCCCGTAGAGCGGGTGCCGGCAGCGGCCCTGTGCATCTACGGCCATGCCGTCTATCGCGATGATGACATCGCCCGGGATGATGCCTGCGTTCTCCGCCGCGCTGCCGGGGATGACGGCGCTCACGTAGAGGCCGCTTTGCTCCTCGGGCAGCTCCAGGTAGCGGCGCAGCACGGGGTCATCCAACGGGGTGAAGCGCAGACCGAGCACGGGAGTGCCGGAGCGGTGTGCCTCGTCGAGAAAGCGGGCTATCAGCTCGGCGTTGATGAGTTCCAGCGAAAGGGCGTCCGCCTCGAAGGAAAGGGAAAGGCCCACCAGCTTGCCGCCCTGCATCACGGGCGCGCCTTGGTCGTGCCCTTCAGGGGCGGGCGCGGCGGTGCGGGCGGTGAGGTGCGGCACCTCGCCGTTCACTCCCTGCACCAGCACGGGGATATGTACGGGGGTCAGACCGCGTACGAGACCGGCCAGCTCGGCCTCGGCTCCCAGCGCCATGGGCTCTCCGAGGGCGAGCGCCGTGCGTGTGTCGAAGATGGAGGCATCCGCCTCGTGCTCTACGGTGAGCAGGGCGAGGTTCAGGTCATCATCCCGCTTCAGCACGCGGGCTGGGACGCTGCGTGAGTCATCGGGCAGGCTCAGCTCCACATAGGTGGCGGCGCGCAGAGGCTCCGCCACGGTCAGCACGCGACCGTCCCCGAGGTAGACGCCGAGAGCGGAATCCTCATCCGCCGTTTTCTTTTCCCAAGGTTGCAGCAGAGCGTATTCCTGCCGCGCGGCGTGCACTTTCAGCAGGGCGTTTGCCGGTTCGGCGGTCGGGGTGGGTGCCGGCTGCGGAGCCGGTGCGGGCGGCTCTTCGGGGGTGGCCGGCGTCTGCGGTTCCGGCGCGGGCGTCTGCTCCGCAGGCGGCGGGGTGCGGTGCGCATCGGGTGCGGTGCGCGGGGTCGGTTTGCAGGCCGCCAGAGCGGCGCAGAGCATCATCAGGGCAAAGGTGCGGTACATGGCAGGGCAGGCATTAGGGTTCAAGGCGCGCATCGGCAGGTACGTTGTAGGAGGCGCGGATGCGGGCGTTCGCTGCGTCAATCACGGCGTTGTCAATCACCAGCGGGCGGGGGGCGTCCGCCAGCTCGATGACGGTGTACGCCGGGCGTTGCTCCCCGTCTGCGGGGTACAGCAGGGAATAGAGGTGGGCCAGCCCCCGCACTTCCTCGCCGTTCACGCGGGTGACGATACGGCGGCCGAGCTCGCTGAAGCGGGCGTTGACCTCATCGGGCAGCACGGTTGTCAGCACGACGATATCGTCCTTGCCTAGGTTGCCGCCGCGGCGGATGTAATCGTCCGTCTCGCTCATGTAGAAGCGGGAGGGCAGACTGTGGGCTTGGATGACGTTGAGGTGCAGCGGTTGGAAGACCAACCCGCCGAAGGTGACGTAGCGCGGCAGCTCGCCGTAGCTCATGGACAGGAGCTTGGCGCCGGGCAGGGGCGCGAGCTTGATGTCGGCCTCCTGTCGGCTGCCTGCGCGCAGCAGCTCCACATGCAGCACATCGTCCTTGAAGGAACGTTCCGCCAGTTCCTCAAGGGGGACGCGCATGCCGTCCAGCTCAATCATGGCCGAGCTGTCCACCTCGTGCCCCTGCACGCTCAGGATAATGTCGCCGGGCTCCAAGGCGCCGTCGCAGCAGCTGCCCGCAGCTACATCCGCCACCAGACAGCCGCGGTGGTCGTCCGCCAGCCCGGCGCGGCGGCGCAGCGCGGGGTTTTCCGCCTCGGCAAAGGTGGCGCCCAGTTCGACGTAGCCGTCATAGGTGCCGTCCTCGATATCTTTCAAAAAGTGGCGGATGACGGAGCCGGGAATGACGTAGCCCGTGGAGTTGGCCTCCATGAGCCCCTGAAAGGCCACGCCGACAACCTCGTCCCCCTTGAGCACGGGGCCGCCGCTGTTGCCGGGGTTGATGGCGGCGTCAATCTGCAGGGCGAGGTGGGAGTCGTTGCGCGGGTGAGCGTAGGTGATAGTGTCGATGCGCGAGACGATGCCGCGCGTGACGGAGAGGCGGTTGCCGCCGATGGGGTAGCCGATGGCGCGTACGGTGTCTTCCAACTGCGGCAACTCTTCGCTGAGCTTCAGGCAGGGCACGTCGGCAAAGCTCGCGGCGTCCTCCACCTCCAGCAGGGCAAGGTCGGCATCATGCGCCACGAACTTGACGTGCGCAGGCAGCTTGCGAGCATCGGCATAAGGTGAGATGAGGATGCGCTCTGCGTTGGCAATAACATGGGCATTGGTGAGGAAAAGGCCGGGAGCCACCATAAAGCCCGTGCCGTTGCCGCGGCCGAAGGCTCCGGAGCGCCACGGAATCTTCTCGTCGGGGCGATGCACGGCTACCTCTACCTTCACGATGCCGCGGTAGGCAGCGGTCAGGTCTTGCGGTGCGGCGGCGGGTTCGGCGGTGGGCTCCGTCGGCGCAGTGCTTTCTGTCGCAGGGGCTTCTGCTGCGGGCTGCTCCGCAGGAGCGGTTTCCGCGGCGGCGGGGGGCGCGGTGTCAGGCTGCTCCTCCTGCGCCGAGGTACCGAGGGCCAGCAGAGGGCAGACAAGAGTTGCGGCTATCCATCTCATTTTCACCCTCTCATTCTGCCCTCTACCCTACGCCGAGTCAAGACAAAAGCCCCGGTAGGGCGCGGACTTCGGGATAAACGAAAACGGCCTGACGCACGCGCCGGACCGTTTTGATGCTCGCGAGTGGAGCGAGCCGAATTTAAAAATATAATTCCCGTAAGCTGTTTGCCTTATCGGTCTGCGACCATAAACTTCAGCTCGGCCTCGCAGGTGATTTCGCCGTTGACGGTGCAGCGGGCATCGGCCACGCCGATGGCGCCGCGAAGCTTCGTGAGCTCCACCTCAATGATGAGCACATCGCCGGGCACCACGGGGCGGCGCCACTTCACCTTGTCCGCGCTCATGAAATAGCCGATTTTGCCCTGATTTTCGGGCATGCGGAGCATGAGGATGGAGCCGACCTGCGCCATGGCCTCCAGCTGGAGCACACCGGGCATGATGGGCGTGCCGGGGAAATGGCCTTGGAAGAAGAGCTCATTCATCGTCAGGTTCTTCTGGCCCGTGCACTTGGTGTCGCCCTCGAAGCCGAGGATGCGGTCCACCAGCATGAAGGGGTAGCGGTGCGGCAGGAGCTTGAGCACCTCCTCCGTGTTGAGCGCCGTGTTGCCTGCGGGGAAGACAAAGGGCTTGGGGCGCAGGGCCTCCAGACTCTCAATCGTCTGCTGAAGCTTGGCTGCCATTTGCGTGTTCACACCGTGGCCGGGCATGATGGCAATCACGTGGCCGTTGATGCGGTGGCCGTTGAGAATCAGGTCGCCGATCATATCCATGGCCTTGTGGCGGGCGCACTCGTTGGGGTGGCGCAGACCGCCCGCGCAGAGGTACTCATCGCCCTTGATGACGATAGCATTGTCCAGCGTGCCGCCTTGGATAAGGCCCTTCTCCAGCAGGGGCTGAATATCCTCGTAGAAGCAGAAGGTGCGGGAGGTCGCCAGCTCCTTCTCATAAGTCTCGGGCGTAATCACGCTGTCGAAGTACTGCGTGACGCGGCCGTTGGGGCCCACCGCCGTAACGGATACGCGGAACTGCTTGTCGGGCATGATGACGATGACGGAACCGCCCTTGGTCTGCACTTCGATAGGCTCGCGGATATCCCACACCGTGCAGGGGGCGTCCTGCTCGACGACACCCGCCTGCTTAATCATCTGCACATAGGGGTTGGCGGAGCCGTCGCCGATGGGGGGCTCGCTGGCGTCCATCTCGATAATGGCATTGTCCACCCCCATGCCCGTCAGGGCGGAGAGAATGTGCTCCACCGTGTGCACCTGCACGCCGCCGATAGCCAGTGTCGTGGCGCGCTCCACCGTCTGCACGTGCGCGGCGGAAGCGGGGATGAAAGGCTTGTCGGGCAGGTCGATGCGGCGGAAGGTCAGGCCCGTGCCGGGGTCAGCGGGCTTGATGGTGAGGTTCACGGGCTTGCCCGTGTGAAGGGAGGTGCCGGACAGCAGAGCCGTGCACTTAGCAAGAGTATGTTGTTTGCGGATAGCCATAACGTCTGTCCGCATTCTACACTTTTCCCCCACCATTGTGAAGATATTTTTTCATTTTTTCCGCGTCAAATCGCGGTTTTTAGGGCGTTCGGGCCGCAGATGGCTCCGCGAGCAACGAGAAATAAAGCTTGCATTCCGCAACTGTCTGCGTTAGTATCGCCGCCCACGCGGGCGCTCTTATATAAAGCGTGAACACGCACGCGCGAAAACTCTTTTCCCCATATGTCCTACACCGTTCTTGCAGCGCTGGCTATCTTCCTGGTCACCTATGCTCTGATTGTCTCCGAGCAGGTGCACCGCACCGTCATTGCCCTCTTCGGCGCCATGCTTATGGTGCTGGCAGGCGTCATCTCGCAAGAGGAAGCCATCCGCCATATCGACTTCAACACGCTGGCGTTGCTCATCGGCATGATGATTCAGGTCTTCGTGCTCAGCAAGACCGGCCTCTTCCGCTTCCTCTCCGTGTGGGCCGCGCAAAAGACCAAGGGCAGCCCCGTGCTGCTGCTCATCGCGCTCTCGGTGCTGGTGGCCGTTTGCTCCGCCCTGTTGGATAACGTGACGACGGTGCTGCTCACGGTTCCCATTACCTTCACTTTGACGCGAGACCTCAAAATCTCGCCCATGCCCTTCATCCTCGCGCAGATTTTCTCCTCCAACATCGGCGGCACCTGCACCATGATCGGCGACCCGCCCAACATCATGATTGCCTCCGCCGTCAAGGAGCTGGACTTCATGTCCTTCGTCATCAACCTCACGATTCCCTGCGTCATCTCCTTCGTGCTGATCATCGGCATCCTCATCCTCATCTACCGCAAGGAGTTCAACGCCACCACGAAGAACCGCAACCGCATCATGAACATCAAGACGCAGGGTCTCATCAAGAGCGCCGCGCTGTTGCGCGCCTGCCTGTTCACGCTTGGGGTCACGATTATCCTCTTCTGCTGCCACAGCCAAATCCCCGGTTGGGGGTTGGAGAGCGGCACCATCGCCGTCACAGGTGCCTCCCTGCTCATGCTCATCACCATGCATGACCGCGAGCGCGCTCTCGAGCAAGTCTTTGCCCGCGTGGAATGGACGACGATTTTCTTCTTCATCGGCCTCTTCGTGCTCGTCGGCGGGTTGGAGGTCAACGGCATCATCGAATGGCTCGCCGCCCGCGCCATGGAGCTGACCCACGGCGACATGACGCAGACCACCATGACCATCCTCGTGCTCAGCGCCGTCATGTCCTCCTTTGTGGATAACATCCCCTTCGTGGCCACTATGATTCCGCTGGTGAAGGACATGGGCACCATGGGCATCACCGATTTGGAACCCCTGTGGTGGGCGCTTTCGCTCGGCGCCTGTCTCGGCGGCAACGGCACCGTCATCGGCGCCAGCGCCAATGTTGTGGCCCTCGCCATTGCTCGCAAGCACAACCTCTGCATGAGCTTCATGGAGTTCTTCAAAATTGCCTTCCCGCTCATGCTGCTGAGCATCGGCATCTCTGCCGTGTATCTGTGGATTGTGTTCCTGTAACCCGATACAGGCCATGTTTTGGTTAGAAATCAGCATCATCGGCGTGATTCTGGCCATGGATGCCACGGTGTACGCCTTCTCCTACGGACTCGTGCTGCGGCAAAAGCGCGCCATGGCCGCCCTCTGCCTTGCCTTCACCGTCGGCTTCTACCAATTTGCCATGCCCCTCATCGGCTACGGTTGCGGCAGCCTCATCCGCGAATGGGTGGCCGAGTGGTCGCCGTGGATTGTGCTCGTTGTCTTCAGCGCGCTCGGCGGCAACATCATCCGCGAGGCATGGAGCAAGGACGCAGATGAAGAGAAGCAGAGCAGCATGCCCCTCGGCTTCCTCGGGCTCATGCTCGTCGGCATCGCCACCAGCATCGATGCGCTTGCCGTCGGCGGCTGCATGGCCATCGGCAGCATCGGCGGCGCTGACCTCAGCATGGCAGACATCCTGCTCGGCTGTGGGCTCATCGGCCTCATCACTTTCCTTTTGCCTCTGCTCTCCTTTGGCAGCGCTCGCCTTCTGCGCAGCCTGCCCACCCAATGGGCAGAGACTCTCGCAGGCCTGCTGCTCATCGGCCTGGGCGTAAAAAACCTTCTCCCCTGAGCACAGGAAATGATTGGGTGTGCGAGGATGGGCAAATGAGGATTTGTCGTTCCGCATACATCACAAGCGGCGCTGCCCGAAGGGACAGCGCCGCGCAGAATAAGCCTATGTTCGGGGCTTTACTCCTCCATCTCCAGCTCCTGCCAGCGGGGCTCGGTGTAAGGTGCCTGTTCCGTGACGGGCAGCAGGGGAGCCTCGACGAGCTTCTGCACCTCGGGGTCCACGGCCACGGGGGCGGGCTGTTGGGGCAGCTCGTGCGTTTCAAACACGCGGAAGGCGGGGTTCTCCGCAATATCGCCGCCGGTGGCGAGGGAGAAGTAGCCGCGTGCGGGGTTGAAGCGGCAGTTGATGTTCATGTTGGGGTTGGCGTCCTTCGTCATGGTGAACTCGGTGGCGGGTTTCCACTCGCCGTTCACATAGCGCAGGGCGGGGCCGAAGGTGGCGCGGCGCTCGTGGAAGCGGGACTCACCGTTGCGGCGAAAATCCTCCACAAAGCCGCAGCCGCCGCCCAGACCGCGGCGCAGCGCCTGCACTCGCCAGCTGCTCATCAGCTCCCATTTTTGTGTTTCCGGGTCGAAAATATACCCCGTGATTTGGCGGAAAGTCTCACCGTCGGGCTTCTCCACCACAAGGGTGCGGATGACGTCGCCCTCCTTCCAGTCAAACACGCGCATGGACTTGCCGCCCGTTCCCTCGCCGCCGAAGCGGTCGGTCATCACTTTGGGGCCGCGCTGAATCAGCTTGGCGCGCTCGCTCTCGGGTGCCGCGTGGGGGTTATCACCGCTGTCCTTGGCATCCCACACGGAGAAGATGGCCACGCGCACAGGCGTGCCGTCCTTGTAGTTTTCAATCAACTGCTGCACGCCGATGTAGCCGGTCGTAAAGTTGTTGCAGGCAAAGTAAGAGCCGGGCGCACTTTTCTCCACCACCACCTCCTGATAAGCAGCAGTGTGGGTATCCTCCTTCGGGCCGTATGTGATGTGCACGCTCGTACACTCGTTCTTCGCCATGTTCTCCGGCAGCCAGAAGTCACTATCGCGGTCGGCCATGGCCTTCGGCGCGCTCACAAACAGCGCCGCGGCCAAACCGGTCAGCAGGGGGAATGTCGCTTTCATCGGGAAGGAGTGTAACACATTTAGTTGCTATTCTCAAGAAAAAAGACAGCGCGCTCGACAAAGGGGGATTTGTAGATTTACTATGTACTAGGTACTATGTACTATTTTT
>JAKSOV010000109.1 GCA_024405415.1 Akkermansia sp. | reverse complement strand
AAAATAGTACATAGTACCTAGTACATAGTAAATCTACAAATCCCCCTTTGTCGCGCTGCCTCCTTGCCAAGGCAGCGCCTTTGTGCTAAATTAGGAAATATGCTGAAGGCTGTGTTGTTCGACGTGGACGGAACGCTGGGTGATACGCTCCCGCTGTGTGTGGAAGCGTACCGCTGCTGTGTGGAGGAATGCACGGGGCGCAAGCCCTCGGCAGAGGAAGTCGTCAGCCACTTCGGCCTCTCCGACCGCGGGGTGCTGGGCGCACTACTCGGCATGAGTCCCGAGGATCCCGCGCTGCCTATCGACCGCTTTGTCGCCGCCTATGAGCGGCTGCACCCCGTGCTGGCTCCTGCGCCCTTTGCTGGGGCCGTAGAGATGCTGCGCGCCGTGAAGGCCGCCGGGCTTCGCGTGGGCCTCATCTCCGGCAAGGAGCACTATACCGCCGACCCCACCCTGCGAGCCTACGGCATGGAGGGCATTTTTGAATGGATGGGGCTCGGCAAGCCCACGCACAATGTAAAAGCCGAGCGCCTGGCCGAGGTGATGCAGCTTTGGCAGCTCGCGCCCGAGGAGCTGATTTACGTGGGCGATGTGCCGAGTGACATCGAGCTGGCGCACCGCGCGGGCGTCCGCATCATCAACGCCGCCTGGGCGCAGACCGCCGCCAAGGACGAGGCCGCCTGTCTCGCCCTGCATCCCGAATACCGCCTCACCGATTTCTCGCAACTCTTACCCCTGATTCTCAGCTTATGACCCATTTATCCTCCCATTGCAGTGCTCTGCTCCTTGTGCCCGCCATGATAGCTCCCGCCTTAGCCGAGGCCCCCGCCGTCTATCCCACCCCGCAGCAATACGCCTGCGGAGACACCTACGCACGCGCGACAAAAGTTGCCGTCTCCCTGCGCGGGGCGGCGGCTGACGACGAGCTGTGGCAAGGGATACCCGAGGGCGTGAGCGGAGCCTACGGCATCCGCATCGCCGCAGACGGCACCGTAACCGTCGTGGTTAACGACGAAACGGGCCTCTTCTATGCCAAGCAGACGCTCTCCCAGCTGCTTCAGGGCGTGCCGCAAGCACAGGAAGCCCACCGCGACCCTTTCCCTGACAAGAGCATCAGTGAGGTAGCGCAACTCGGCGAGCTGCCTGTCTGCACCATCCGAGACTGGCCCGACCTGCCCTATCGCGGCACGGTAGAGGGCTACTACGGCATCCCGTGGAGCTTTGAGGCTCGCCTCTCCCAGTTCGACTTCTACGGGCGCAACAAGATGAACTACTATATCTATGCCCCCAAGGATGACCCCCTGCACCACGGGCAGGGCTGCTACCAGCCCTACTCCCCTGACAAACAGAAAGGCATTCGCGACATGGTGGCCGCCGCCAAGCGCAACCACGTCCACTTTGTCTGGGCTATCCACCCCGCCAACACCGTAAATTGGGAGGTGAACGAGGGCCGCGACCAGCTGGACGGCCTCTGCCGCAAGCTGGAGATGATGTATGAGCTGGGCGTGCGCGACTTCGGGGTGCTGGTGGACGATTCTTTCGGCGAAATCGGCAAGGTAGAGCGCCAGGTGCAGCTCACCAACTATATCATGGAAAACTTCATCCGCAAGCACCCTGATGTGACGCAGGAGATGGTGATGTGCCCCACGGGCTACAACCGCAGCTGGACGGACGACACCTTCCTCAACAAGCTGGGCACGGGCCTTGCGGAGGGCATCCACCCCATGTGGACAGGCAACACCGTGGTACACGACATCACGCTGGAGGGGCAGCAGTGGGTTAACGAGCGTGTCATGCGCCCCACCTTCATCTGGTGGAACTGGCCCTGCAACGACATCAAGCCCTCCCGCCTCTCCATGGGGCGCACCTACGGGCTGGACCAAGCCCCCGAGATGAAGCGGCAGATGAGCGGCTTTGTTGCCAACCCCATGGAGCGCCCCGAGGCCAACAAGGTGGCCCTTTTCGGCGTAGCGGATTACACATGGAACATTGAGCACTTTGACTCCGTGCCCACGTGGAAGGCCGGCATCGCCCGCCTGTTCCCTCAGTGCGCGGACGCCATGCAGGTGTTCTGCAACCACAACTCCGACCTCTCCCCGAACAACCACGGCTACGCCCGCGAGGAATCCGTCGAGCTGGCCCCCACGGCGGAGCGTTTCTGTGAGGCCGTTACCAAGGGTGAGGAAGCCCCCGAGGCTACGCAGGCCATGATGGCGGAGTTCGGCCGCATCCGCGCGGCGGGAGAGGCCCTGCAACAGGCCCCCGGCATGGGCGCCCTGCAACAGGAGATTGCACCGTGGCTCACGTCCTTCACCCTCACGGGCGAGGCGGGTGAGGCCGCGCTCTCCGCCCTCACCGCGCAGGATACGGAGGCCGGCATGGAGTTCTGCTTCCGCGCGGGTGAAAAGCTCGCCGCCATTGCCGAGCTGACCCGCAATGCGTGGAAGAACGGCCATGTTGAGGATGTGACGGATGTGCAGGTGGGCTCACACTACATCACGCCCTCTATCCATGCGGCGCTGCGCCGCGTGAACGCCCGCCTCTATGCCGCGCTGGCCGGCAAGAGCGAGCACGAGCTGCTGCCTCTCTTCTCCTGCAGCCGCGGCGATGCTCACACCAACACCGTCGCCATGACGGATGACAGCCAATCGACCTTCTGGAACAGCGGCGTGCCCCAACAGGCGGGCGACTGGTACTGCATGGACCTCGGCCGCAGCACGGATATCTGGTCCGTCAACCTCCTGCTCGGCGGGGAGAAACGCCCGCAGATGCGCCCCGTCAAGAGCTTGTTGGAGTATTCCGACGACGGTGAACATTGGACGCTTCTCGGCGAAGAAAGCACGAGCCGCAACCACCTGCTCGACCTGCGCCGCACACCCGTGCACGCCCGCTACCTGCGCCTGCGCATCACCGAGCCGACCCCGGGAACGCCGCTCGCTATCACCACTTTCCGCCTCAACGGCCCGCTGCCGGCGCTGCTGAGCACCACCATGGAGGGCTTGCAGGGCATGTACGCCTACGACTCGGAGGAATGCATCGGCATCTCCCGCGTCATGGAAGCCGCCTCCGCCCCTGCGGGCTCGGAGATTCGCATGAGCTTCCCGTTGCCCCTGCACGCCGTGAGCGCCGACATCGACCTCGATAACGAGGCGCTGGCCTCGTGGGCGGAGTTCCGGCTCCTGCTGGAGGACGGCACGGAGGCTCCCCTGCCGCTCAGCGTGGCGGCCAACGGCTACGGCTTCTGCGTAAAGCCTGAGGACATGCCCAAGCAAGGCATCATCGGCATGGTGCTCACCAACACAGGCAGCACCGCACAGGAAATCCGCATGAACAGGGTGGCGCTCAACTTCCCGCCCTACGACATCTCGGCCGATGCCCGCAAGCTGCGCGACCACGATCTCTCCACCTTCTTTGACTGCGGTACCAGCCTGCTCAACGCCCGCGTCACCGTGAACCCCGGCAGCCGCGAGCTGCTGGTGCTCGGCACGGCGGACTGCACGGTGAACGGAGCCGCCCCCGTCTCCCGCGAAGGCTCCGTGAGCCGTTTCGCCCTGCCCGAGGGCGCGCGCGAGGTTCGCCTCATCGCTCCCAAGCAGGAGGGCAAGAAGCTCTACGAGCTGATTTTCAGATGAGGGGGAGGGGCAAAGGGGGATTATGGTGAAACCTGCGCAGCAACGCCGCGCAAGACCCCGGCAACTTCCTTCCCCTCGCACCTGTCCGCACCTGCCATTTAGCCGATGTGGTCAAAAATATCTTGCTTTTCCTGATTATTAGTGATATTTAACTGCTATCGGGCAGGTGAGTATCTGTCTCGATATTCGGATTCAAACAACTTAATGGATTACCTGATTATGAAGAAACTCGCTCTTATCGCCCTTGCGGCTCCCGTTTTCGCCGGCACGCCCGAACCCGTGGTGACGATGCCCGCTCCCGCTCCTGCGGCTCCCTGCTGCGCCGTGGAACTCGGTGTTTCCGGCAACATGGCCGCCAAGGACCTGTTCAAGCAGTTCCCCAACAAGGAGGTTGACACCGTCGGCATCGACCTGACGGCCGTTCACTCCTTCACGCCCAAGCACGCCATCACCTTCCGCATCGGTGCCGCTCAGGGTGATGAGACGGAGCATGCCGACGAGGCCCGCCTCAAGACCTACCTCCGCACGGTGTCCATCATGCCCGGCTATCGTTTCACGCAGCCCGTCTCCGAGAAGACATCCCTCTTCTGCGGTGTGAACGCGGGTCTTGTGAATCAGCATGTCCACTTGAAAATGCTGGACACGAATGCTGATGATTCCGCTTGGGGGTGGGGCGCCACGGCTGAGGTCGGCGTGCGCTACCAGCTCTGCCCCTGCTCTGAAATCTTTGCTGCTTACCAGCTTTCCGGTAACACGGTGAACAACGACTTCGGTCACGGTCTTGAGACCCACCGCCAGATTCACAACGGCGTGCGCGCCGGTGTGAGCATCAAGTTCTGATAAGCTCTTATCACAACACGCTTCGGGGCAGACGGCACGGCCGTCTGCTCCGCTTTTTTTGGGGGCGGAACGGCGAGTTTCTCGGGATTTACTAGGTACTATGTACTAGGTACTATTTATCAAGTTCGGCGGCTT
>JAKSOV010000108.1 GCA_024405415.1 Akkermansia sp. | reverse complement strand
GACGCTTGCGTCAGAACGGGTTTCCCATCCTTGCGGCGACAGCCGCACTCTATTCAAAAATAGTACATAGTACCTAGTACATAGTAAATCTACAAATCCCCCTTTGTCCCTCCCCCTCCCCCCCCCGAAAGTATATTCTAACCCCTTGCCACGGCAGGGCGGGGTGTGGCATGCTGGGCGGCATGAGACAATCCCCCATCACTCCGCTCCACATCCGCTACGGCGCCAGCATGAGCAACGAGGACGGCTGGTCCATGCCGCGCCTCTTTCGCAGTCTGCCCGAGGAACACCGCGCCGCGCGCACGGCTGCCGGCGTGTTCGATATTTCCCACCTCGGCAAGTTCAGTATCACCGGGCCGGGCGCCCTGCAATGGCTGGAGGGGCTGCTCAGCAACTCTGTGACCCATTGCCGCGACAACATGGGGCAGCGCACCCTCCTGTTGCAGGAAAACGGCGGCATTATAGACAAGCTCCTCCTCTTCCGCGAGAGTGCAGGGCGCTTCTTCCTGCTCGGGCATGCCGTCGCCGCGGCGGGGGTATATGCCCGTCTCTGCGCCTACAGGCCGGACGGCCCCATCACCGTGCGCGATGAAACGGCGCTGCGCAGCGGCATCGGACTATACGGACCGGAGGCGGAAGCGGTGTTCGCGCAGGTTTTGCCTGGGGTAGAGCTGCCGCCGCCCATGGGTTTCCGCCGCCTGAACTACCGCGGGGAGGAGCTCCTTCTCGTGCGCGCCTCCATGGTGGATGAAACGGGGCTGGAGCTGTTCTGCCCCGCTGCCGCGGGCATTTCGTGGTATGAGTCCTTCATCTCCGCGGGGGCCTCCCCCTGCGGCATGGCCCTGCGGGAGTGCATCCGTCTGGAGCACGGCGCCGCTGCTGCGGGGCGAGATATCGGGCCGGACAAGACGCCCATCCAATCCGCTATGGACCGCTTCTGCGATTTATCCAAAGACTTCGTCGGCGCGGAAGCCCTGCGCCGCCAGAGCCTCGCAGGCACCCTGCGCCGCGTAGCCGCCGTCTCCTGCGAGCGCGAGAGCGAGGCCCCGCGCGAAGGTGACCGCCTCATCGACGATGTGGGAGCCACCGTCGGCACTATCACCAGCGGCTGTCTGCTCCCCCACGCGCACCGCGGCGTCGGTCTGGCCTATATCAGCCGCCGCCTTGCCCACCCCGGCACCCGCCTGCGCATCATCATCGGCGGCCAAGCCATCCCCGCCATTGTGACCGGTAAACAAGTGATTTAAGCAAACAACAAATGGGGATTTGTCGAGATGTACAAATCCTCACATGTCAAACTGCCGTAGTTTTCCCGCATACATCCCCGTTGACTCTTGCGCCGCTGTCGGATAGAATAAACGCATGAGCGACCTGCAATGGAACAGCATCACCGTTGAGCAAGAAGAAGCCCCGCGCGTCACCCTCGAGGACTTGCGCGAGATGGCGGCCGACATCGACCCCGATGATTATGATGAGGCCGTGCAAAACTTCCTCGACGAGCTGGAGCATTGCGAAAACGTCGAGGAGCTGAAACAGGCCGCCACCCTGTTGTTGCAGGACGAGGTGGACCTCTCCCCCGACCTCGCCGCCATGGGCGTGGAGCCGGATGAGAAGCTGATTGCCCTTTTCCTCGCCGCGGGGGCAGACCCCAACACGCGCAACGCCTACGGCCAGCCGCCGCTGCACCTCGCTGCGCACTATGGCTACGACACTGTCGTCGAAATGCTTGTTGCCGCGGGCGCCGACCTGCGCCTCAAAAACGCGCAGGGCCGTTTCGCCGCCGAGGTGGCCGCCACGCATGCCCTGCACGAGCGCCTGGCCCCGCCCTACCACCCCGATGATGATGAGCCGCTGCCCGCCCATATCGAGGATGCCGACATCGAAGCCCCCGAGGACGCAGAGGAGGGCGAAAGCTGCTCATGCGGTCACCACCACCACGACGGCGAGTGCTCCTGCGGTTGCCACCACGATCATCACTAAACATATTTTTCTACCGTGCACGAATTCCTCAACCTCTGCATGCAATGGGTAGCCGATTGGGGCTACGCCGGTGTCTGTCTCCTTATGGCCATGGAAAGCTCCGTCATCCCCGTGCCGAGCGAGGTCGTGGTGCCGCCCGCCGCCATCGTCGCCTCGCAGGAGGGCGCTGCCATGAGCTTTTGGGGCGTGGTGCTCGCGGGCACGGTCGGCTCCTACCTCGGCTCCTGCTGCATGTATGTCTGCGCGCTGCTGGTGGGCCGCCCCTTCATCCTGAAATTCGGCAAATATTTCTTTATGCCCGCGCACAAGGTGGAGACGGCGGAAATCTTTATGCGCAACTACTCCACGGCGGGCATCTTCTTTGCGCGTTTCCTGCCCGTCATTCGCCACCTCATCTCCATCCCCGCGGGTCTGGCCCGCGTAAACTTCCTCACCTTCAGCCTCGCTACCATCACAGGCTCCGCCATCTGGTGTACTGTGCTGGCGTGGTTCGGGGATAAGGTGGGCAGCGAGCACCCCGGTATTCTCGGCGACCCCGAGGCTCTCGTAGCCGCCGTAAAGGCGGAGTCCCACCTCGTGGTGCTCGGCGTGCTGCTGCTGGCCGTGCTCTACAGCGTGATGAAATACCTCACGCGCAAAAAATAAGAGCGGATACGCCCGCTTAGCGCTTGTCAGAGAGTTTCCGGCTGTGCTAGAATGGGGGCATGAAGCTCTTCATGGTAGCCGGTGAAAAGAGCGGGGACAAACAGGGTGCCCTGCTCATCCGCGAACTGCTCTCCCGCCGCCCCGATATTGAGATTGTCGGTCTCGGCGGCAGCGAGATGCACCAACTTGCCCCCGGCGTGGAGGACTGGGCCGAGCAGGCGGGCGTGGTCGGCATTGTGGACGTGCTGCGCCACATCGGCTACTTTGCCCGCCACCTCAAGGCCATGACCGAGCGCATCGTCGCCGAGCAGCCCGAGGGCCTCGTGCTCATCGACTACCCCGGCTTCAACCAGCGCCTTGCCGAACGCGTACACAAGCTCTGTCCCAAGACGAAAATTGCCTACTTTATCGCACCCATGGTGTGGGCCTGGCACAAGGACCGCATCCCCAAGCTCGCGGCTATTCTCGACCTCATGCTCTGCACCTTCCCCTTTGAAAAGCCGCTCTTCGAGGCGGCGGGTCTGCGCACGGAGTTTGTGGGGCACCCGCTGGTGGACGACATCCTCGCCAAGCGTCGCGAGGGTGTGCGCGAGAAAAACCTTATCGGCCTCTTCCCCGGCAGCCGTCGCCGCGAGGTGGAGCGCCACTTCCCCATCTTCCTGGAGCTGGTGAAGGCCTGCCGCACGCGCCACCCCGAGTGGAAGTTCCGCACCAGCGGCAGCAACCCGCGCCTCACCGAGACCATGCGCCGCCAAGCCGCCGCCGCAGGTGTGGCAGAGGACGAGGTGAATATCACCCCCGGCCTCTACCACGACCTCATGGATGAAGCCGAGGCGGCCCTCGTCACCAGCGGTACCGCCACGCTCGAGAGCGCCCTGCATGAGATGCCCTTCGGCCTGGTCTACCGCGTCAATCCCTTCACCTACATGGTCGGTCGTCTGCTCGTCAACATCAAGTGGCTGGGCATGGTGAACATCCTCATCGACCGCACCATCACCACCGAGTTGATTCAGGGCGATTTCACCGTGGATAAATGTATCGCTGAGTTGGAGCGCCTCACGACCCCCGAGCCGCGCGCTCAGGTGCTGGCCGACATGAAGGAATCCATGTCCCTACTGGGCCACGGCGGCGCCGCCGCGAAAGCCGCGGAGGCTATTCTCAGCCTGTTCTGAGCCTTGCCGAGAGGCTATCTCACCGCAAAAAAACGCCCGGCAAACCTTGCGGTCTACCGAGCGTCGGAACGATAAAAATCGGGAATCAGCTGAGCTTATTCAGCAGCGGGAGCCTCGGGGGCGGGGGCATCACCCTTCTTGCAGGGGCAGCCGCAGCCGGGACGGGGACCATGGGGCTTGTCACAACCGGGCTTGCCGTGGTGACGGGGACCGTGGGGCTTGCCGCAACCGGGCTTGCCGTGGTGATGCTTGGCGAACTCGGCCTTGGCGGCTTCCTTCTCCTGCTCATCGATCTGGCCGTCCTTGTTGGTGTCGAACTTCTCCATGAACTTAGCCTTGCGCTCCTCGGCGTGCTTGGCGAACTCGGCCTTGATGGCCTCCTTCTCCTGCTCGTCGATCTGACCGTCCTTGTTGGTGTCAAACTTCTCCATGAACTTGGCCTTCATCTCGGCCTTCTGCTCCTCGCTCATCTGGTGGTGGCGGGGGCCGTGGTGCATCTTGCCGCAGCAGGGCTTGCCTTCGGGCTCAGCGGGAGCGCAGCAGGGGGCGCCGGGCTTGCAGCAGGGAGCGCCGGGGGCGCAGCAATCGGCGGCGGGAGCAGGTTCCTGAGCCATCAGAGGCATGGCGGCAAACAGAGCCATGAAAAGAGTCTTATTCATTGTCGTAGATGTGGTTTGTTTGTTAAAAAGGGGGCGAGGTGCAGCCCTCCGCTTAAAAGAACGGCAAGTTTGCCCCGCTATCTACAGCATTTTTTTATTTTTTGTGAAAAAATGGCAGCAGCAAGAGAGACAAAGGGGGATTTGTAGATTTACTATGTACTAGGTACTATGTACTATTTTTG
>JAKSOV010000107.1 GCA_024405415.1 Akkermansia sp. | reverse complement strand
TTGATAAATAGTACCTAGTACATAGTACCTAGTAAATCCCGACAAATTCTCATTTTCCGTTTGCAATCCCAAGGAGTTTATGCTAGAACGTGTGGCATAGATTTCTTTTTCTACTATGGCAGCTCCCAAACTTAAAACCAGCGGCAACATGACGGCTACGCCGCTCTCTCTGCGTCCCTCCGGCACCGCCCCTGTCAAGCAAGTACGACTGAAGGGTGTTAACGGTAAAGCGATTACCCCCAAGGCCCCCGCCGCGGCCCCGAAGCCCGCTTCCGCGCCTGAAGCTCCCGTAGCCGATACGGCGGCGGAACAGGCTGCTGCGGAAGCCGCCGCTGCTGCGGCCGCTCAGGCTGAAGCAGAGGCTGCCGCTCAGGCACAGGCCGAGGCTGAAGCTGCCGCGGCGCAGGCGGAGTACGAGCGCCAGATGGAGGAATACAACCGCCAGATGGAAGAGTACAACCGCCAAATGGCCGAGTTGGCCGCTGCGCAGGCCGCCGAACAGGCTGCTGCGGAAGAGGCCCCTGCTCCTGCGGAAGAGGCCCCCGCCGCGGAAGAAGCCCCTGCAGCGGAAGAAGCTCCCGCCGCCGAGGAAGCCGCGCCTGCAGAAGAAGCCCCCGTTGCCGAGCCCGCACCCGCCCCTGCGCCCAAGCCCAAGGCCAAGGCCGCCGGCCTGTCCGTGGCGAAGCCCAAGGCTGCAGCAAAGAAGAAGAAGGCAGCCCCCGCCCCCGCAGAGGACGGCGCCATGGTGGATGCCCCCAACAACAAGATGCTCTCCGAGGCCGAGCTGGATGCCCGCGACGCCTATCTTGCTGCGCTTCAGGCGCAGGCCTCCGCCACGCCCATGTGGAAGCGCCCGCTCTTCCTGCTCGGCGTGGGCGGCCTGGTGCTCATGGCCGGCATCTGCTCCGTGGTCGTGGTGCAGCACAACGCGCAGGAGGCCCGCATCAAAGCCCATGCCGACTACATCATCACCCTGCTCAAGCGCGCCCAGGCCATCAACCAGCAGGGCGTGGAAACCACGGCGGACGCCAAGGCTAAGAGCGTGGACATCACCTGCACGCCCAAGGATGCCAAGGCTCTCATGGAAGTGGTGGTGAACCCCACCGCCACCAATGAAAAGGGCAAACCCCTCTACGGCGGCAACGCTGAGGGCGTGGCTCAGAACGCCTGTTTGCTGCTGGGTCTCGCCGCCGCGGCGGATGACAGCATCTGCGACCTCGTGTTCGAGTCCGCCGGCGCCAACGCGCAGAAGATTCGCCCCTCTCTCTTCAACTGGCTGCTCCAGCGTCTCGCCATCTCCGACAGCAAGACCGTGCAGAAGAACCTCCAGAAACTTGCCGACACGGTAGCAGCTCTGCCCGACTGGCCCAAGAAGACGGAGGTCCTTTCCTACGTGTGGAACGCCATGGGTCTGCGCGTGACCAAGGAGGACGTGCCCGCTATCCTCAAGCTGCTCAAGGACGACAAGACGGACAGCCAGCTCGCCAAGGCTCTGGCCGTCTGCCTCGACAACATTCTGGAGATGATGGATGACCCGAACGAGAAGAAGGCCATCGGCGACACGATTTTCGACTCACTCAACGGCGACAAGAAGCGTCTGCGCCCGCTGGTTCCCACGCTGGCTAAGGCCTGCTCCCCCAAGGCGCTCGCCCATTACCAGAAAGAGCTCGAAGACACCAAGACCTGGCGCAAGGGACAGGGACTGACCTTCATCGGCTACTGGGGCGACGACAGCCTGACGGATTATGTGCTGAAACTGCGTGAGAGCGCCCCGGATGACACCGCCCGCGAGCAGGTACGCATGTGCATCGGCAGCATGGTGGCCCAGAACCGCGAGCGTTCGGACGCCGATGCGGACAAGCTCATCGCCCTCTACTTCGACAACGTGGAAGGTGACACCTCCGCCATTCAGGACATCATCAACAAGACCGACCCGGACTCCACCCTCTATGTGGGCGACGGCCCGCAGCTGGAAAAGCTCAAGGAGGAGCGCAAGAAGCTCGAAGATGTGCGCAAGCAGAAGCAGGCGCTCATCAACGTGCTCACCTCCCTGCACGACCACGCTTGGGTCATGCACCGTCTGGAGAAATATGCTGCCGATAAGGACAGCGACATCGCCGCTCTGGCCAAGAAAGGTCTCGAGAAGGTGAAGGCCAACAGCGTGAAGGCCGCTCAGCGCCGCGACGATTACAAGGGCCGCAACGCCAAGTAACCGGGCCGTTCGTTTACTTTTTTGCAAGCACCCCTACCGATGTTCGGCAGGGGTGCTTTTTTTCTTGATTTTTAAGATAAGCGAGCGATAATAAATCATCAACACTCATTCCTTTTGCTCATGAAAAAGACTCTTTTTCTGATGCTGACCCTCTGCGTTGTTTCCGACGCCTCCGCAACTATCACGCCGGAGCGAGGCAAATACGGGATTAACTCTCTGGTCGGCAACGAGGTTTTCACACAAGACACCACCATCGACTCCTCCACAGGCTACTATAACGCCGTTCTCAATGTCGGCACCTATAGCGGCGAAGGCCACCTGACGCTGGAGGAGAATGTCACCCTCACTCTGCCCAATGCGCTCATGATCGGCGGCAAGGGCTACAGCATGCCGGTCACCACGGCCAACAACGGCACGGTCATCCTCAAACAGGGCGCCGTCATCAACACCGGCGCCAAAGCCACATCTTCGGGCGGGCACCACGTTGATGTTGGCACCTCCGACCTCCCCTGCACAGGCTCACTCTATGTCAATGGAGCCACTATCAACACCACCCAGTTTATCATCGGTGAGGGGGCAGCCACCGGTTATGTCAATGTGACAGACGGCGGCACAATCAATCTTTCATGGGATGGTGTTATTCGCTCGACGGACCCGAAAGAGCCCGATCAGGTAGGCATGAAGCTCGGTTACCACAGCGGCTCCGGCACCCTCGTGCTGGACAATGGACATGTTGTCGATACCACCGGAAAAGAGTCCGTAACAGAATTGCAGATAGGCTGTGCCGGCGATGCGCATGTTTCGCTTGTCAACGGCTCCACGTTGACAACGGAGGCAAACGTCTTCATCGGCGATATGACACTGTTCTGGGGAACAGCATACGGCCGGGGGACCGAGACGGACACGCTCGACGTCGGCGAAGGATGTTCTTTCTCCGGCGCACTCCTGATGGCGATGGATAAAGCAGCGGTGAATAACGCCGGCACGATGAACTTTGAGGATGGCGTCTATCTCTACGGCACAACGATGACCAACAGCGGCGAGCTGAATGCCGGCATCGAACTTGAAGTCTCTGAGAAGGCAATGTTCACCAACAGCGCCATCATTCGCACGAGCGAAGTCATCATCGACGACAGGGCCGTCCTTGATAACACGGGTTTGATTGACAGTGAGTTCATCACCCTCGGCAACGACACCAAGTTTATCACGGGGCACCTGGTGGTCAGCGGCTGTGAGGAGGCCATGAAACCCGACCACGAGATGAGCACCTCCTATACAACGGGACTCATCGAAAACGCAGTCGTGGTGCTGGATGACGGGGCAAAAGTCACGGTCGGCGCGCATGTGAACGGCGGTGACAGCATGCAGTACCTGTACTCCAAGGACTTCCGCGACATTGACGCCAAGGTGCTCGAAACGCTGGACCTTCAGGTAGCGACCGAATACGACGCGAACGGCTACGCCATCGACTGGCTCCCCCTTGCAGAAACCCAGGCCGATGTGACCGTGGCCAACGTGCTCGGCAAGAATATCACCGCCAACGTGACCACGGATGAAGCCTCCGAACAGGGCAACATCACCGTGGCGCTCAGCGGCTCGCACCTCGTGGTGCGCGTGGGCGACAACGGCGCGAGCGACCCCACAGCGGCTGACAAGGAAGCCTCCGCCGAGAAGGTCGGCACCCTCGGTTCTTACCACGAGGACGTGACCGAAACCGATGCCACCGTGCGCCTGCACACTTCCGCCACGGACAGCTCCGTCGCATGGGAGGGCCACTCCATGCAGACCGTGAGCGGCGAAACCTCCACCGTGAATGACACGACCCGCGTCACCATCGGCTCCGACGGTGTGGAAGGCACCCTCACCGTGGTAGAGGACAGCACCCTGCAAAATCACGGCGATGTCAGCTCCGACAACGTGATCGTCAACGGCACGCTGGACAACAACGGCACCATCTCCGCCGCGACGACCGTCAACGGCACGCTGAAAGGCAGCGGCGTCATGGCCGCCACCACGATTGCGGAAACCGCTACTCTTATCGTCGGCAACTCCCCGGGCTACAGCACCTTCACCGACGCACTCACCGTGCAAAGCGGCGCCTCGGTGGTGTTCAGCGTGGCAGGGTTGGATAAACCCGCCTCCCTTGAAAACGGCAAGGGCTGGGAGAGCCACACTTACTCTCAGATTGTCATGCAGAACGGCGCAGCCGTCACGCTCTGCGACGGGGTGAACATCACCATCGCCTTCGGCGGTGATGAGCTGTGCTCTGCCCTCACGCCGCTGCACGAGGAGCAGCTGAACAACTTTGAACTGGTGCTCATCAAGGGCGGAGTCGCCTCCACGCTCGACCTCGTCTCGCTCATGAATCACACGAGCTTTGTGATTTCGGATGAAGCGGGGGCCCTGCCCCTCGTCCTCACGGGCCAGAGCTGGGTGCTCAACATCAGCAATACCGAATACCTCGTGAACAACGGAGACCTCGTCCTCCGCGGCTCACTGGGCATCGCCCGCACCCCCGAGCCCGCCACCGCCACGCTCTCCCTGCTGGCTCTGGCAGCCCTCGCCGCCCGCCGCAAGCGCACCCAAAGATAAATGAGAATTTGTCGGGATTTACTAGGTACTATGTACTATTTTTGAATAGAGTGCGGCTGTCGCCGCAAGGATG
>JAKSOV010000106.1 GCA_024405415.1 Akkermansia sp. | reverse complement strand
CCTTACCCCACGGGTTGACAGCCGTGGCTAATGTTTGGGACGTGCTTGGAGCACTCCACAAAGAGTGTGCGCCGATGGCGCACAAAGCAGAGGAGGCCAATCTGACGTTCCGTCAGATTGCGGCCTTAAATTCGGCGCGGCTGCGCCGCGCAAGAACTCGACAAACTGCTCATTTCCCGCTGAGTCGGCGGATGCGGCGTAGGGATTTGGCGATGTTGGTGTTGCCGGGGAGATCGCGCATGAGATCGGTGACCGTTTGCTCGGCCTCGCTGAGCCAGCGCAGGGCGTTGCTGATGTCGCCGGTTTGGAGGGCCAGGGTGGCGGAGGCGGCGAGAGCATCCATGCGCATGATGCGCAGGGTGGTGTTATCGGGGGCTTTGCGGAGGTGCTCTTCGACGATATCTCGGTAGTGAGCCAGCTCTTCAGTCGCGCGGGTTTGGGTGGAGAGCTCTCGGCTGTGAGCAAGTCCGAGCCCGCGCCAGGCGGAGGCCACCAGCAGGGCGTAGTCAGAGTTGTCGGGGGAGGCGGCGGTGAGCGCCTGAGCTTTCTTCATGAGCACTTCGCAGGTGGTGATGGCCTCCTGCGGCTTGTCGGAGCGCAGCAGGGTATCCACCTTGAAGCCCATGGCGCGGCTTTGCAGGAAGGTGTATTCGGTGTTATGCGGGTCGAGTGTTTCCAGCTCGTGCGCCAGCTCGATATGCCTGTTGAAGGCCTCCAGCGCCCGGGCGTCGTACTCGGCCTGTTCCTCGTCGGAGCCCGGTTGCTCGCTGAGCGCGTTGTAGAGCGAGCCGGTGTAATAGAGGGCGCTTGCAAGCCCCTGTTTGAAGGAGAGGCGGTAGGGCTGCTCGCTGCTGAGGCGGGAGAAGATGCGCGTCTCCTCGTCCAAGAGGTGCGCGGCGTTGGCAAAATCGCCTTCGTCAATTGCCAACTGCGCGCGGTGTTGCAGGCAGTAGGCCAGCCCCACCAGAGAGTCCTCGTGTTGCGGGTAGCGGCTCACCAGATCGCGGTAGAGCGGCAGCATCTCGTTGAGTGCGGTTGTGCGGAGCTCTCGGTCGGCATCCAGCCGCGCGAGGTTTGCAGTAGAGCCCATGGCACGTCCCAACAGGCAGAGGTATTCGGGGTTATCGGGCGTTTCGGCGCAGAGGGTGCGCATCATCGCGAGCGCTTTCGCGGTGAGCCCGCGGGCATCGCCCAGCAGGTTGCGGCGGCGGGCAACTTCGGAGCGCAGCAGCCACGTTCGTGCCAGTTCATAGCGACTGCGACGGTCAGCGGGGTCGCTGTTGTAGAGCCGTTCCTCCTGCTCGGTCGCCTTGCGGAGCGCGTTGGTGGTTTCCTCCAGCCGCCCTTGTTGCAGGTAGACGGAAGCGAGGTTAACCCATGCCGTGGCGACGGCGTGAGCCAGCTGGGCATCCTGTCCCGCTGCGTCCTGCTCCATGCCGTCGAGGTAATTTTTCAGGCGTGTGCCGAGCTGTTGTTGCAGGGCGGTGGAGCCGGGGATGTCCGCCAGCTCCTCGTTGAAATCGTAGAGGATGCTCTCGGTGAAATGCAGGCTGCGGCCGTAGAGCTCGCGGGCGCGGTCTCGCTCATGCAGGGCCCAAAGGCTGGTGCCGCCGAGCACTGTGAGCGCCAGCCCGCTGGCAGCGGCAAAAAGTTTGACGCGGCGCATTTGGCGCGGGGAAATAGGCAGTTCGCCCTCCTCGATGCTGTCCCGCCAGGCGGCGGCATCCTGCCAGCGGTCGCCGGGGCGGCGCTCCATGGCGCGGTCGATGGCTGCAAGGAAGGCTCGACCGTAGAGGTGCTCCAAATCATGTCGTCCGGCCAGGGGTTTGTAGGGGTCGGGGTTGGCGTGCAGGCGCATGTCTGCGCGCGGCGGCAGCAGGCGGGTGATGAGGTAGTGGAAGGTGGCGGCGAGGGAGTAGATATCCGTCCATGCACCGAGCTTGGTGCTCAGCTCGGCATCCGTGCCGGAGTCCGCTTGCTCGGGCGCGCAGAAGCCGGGGGTGAAGATGTTGCTGTACACGTGGTCGGGCTGCAGCTGGCGGGCGCTGCCGAAGTCCAGCAGCACGGGTTCGCCCTCGGGGGTGATACGGATGTTCTCCGGCTTGATGTCGCGGTGGACGACGTTGTGTTGCTCCATGTAGTAGAGCGTGTCCAACAGGCTCTTGAGCAGGCGTTTGAGGCGGCGGGCCTCCTGTGCGCGGCGTTCGCGGTTGAGGCTGGCGCGCGTCGGGATTTCCAAGGGCGTACCCGCCACGAAGGGCATGACATAGTAGCTCGTGCCGTTGGCCTCGAAGGCCTCCAGAATGGGTACGATGCCGGGGTGTTGCAGCCCCATGAGCACGGTCACCTCCTCGCTGAACTCATTGAGCGTGGCTTGGAAGAGCGCCTCGGATTCAGGCGTGGGGTAGGTGATGAAATCGCTGCCGCTCTCGCGCACGGCCAGCCCCTCGGGCATGTGCTCTTTGATGACGACAATGTTGCCGCGCGTGCTGTGGCGGGCGCGGTAGGTGATGCCGAAGCCGCCTTGCCCCAGGCGGGAGATAATGGAGTAGTCCCCCACGCGCGTGCCCTCGGCCAGCGGGGTGCGCGGGTCGGCATGGCGGGCGGTATCAGCCTCGGGCACCGTGGTGTGCGGACGCACCGGGATGACCGGGGCGGGCGGCGGAGCGAGAGGGGGCTGTGGTGCGGGGGACATCATGCGAGGTGTTTGTGCAGGGTGAGGCAGTTGCCCTCCGCCTCCGTGTAGCTGTAGGTTACGGACTTGACGGGAAGGCGGGGCAGACCGATGAGGGGGTTGATGCGGGGCTCGGTGTAACGCAGCGTCAGCACGGCGGAGCTTTCATCGCATACGAGTCGCAGTTGCACGGTGCAGTCAGCGGGCAGGGCCTCCAGCACGGTGGCGGCGCTGCTCTTCATCTGCTCGATATCGGCGGGCGCGGCGAAGACGGCCTCCATCTGTTCGTCGATGAGCTCCTGGAGACCTGTCGGTGCACCGGCGGTGAGGCTGATATCGCCCTTGGAGTGGCGCCGGCCGCGGAACTCCAGCGCGAAAATCGTCACGTCCTCCTTGATGGCGGTACCGTCGAGGTGGCGGCGGATGGCGGCGCGCGTCTGGTGCACCACGTCGGCAATGGCCGGGGCCGGTTCATTGAGCGCTGCTTGCAGACGCTCGCGGCCGAAGGGAACGTTCTGCGCATCGGCAGCCTCTGTCACGCCGCGTGTCCAGAGCACGAGACGGTCCCCCTGGGCAAGCGTGAGGCGGCCTTCGCTGTATTCCGCCTCTTCGGAAAGTCCCATCACCATGCCCGAGTTCATGGGCAGCATGTCGTAGGTGCCGCCCTCGTGCTGCAGCATGGCCTGCGGTTCACCCGCGTTGATGAATCGCAGCTCGCCCGTGCTGATGCGCAGGCTGCCGAAGAAGAGGGAGAGGTGGATGCCCTGCGTCTGCCCCTCGCACAGGGCCTTGTTGACCAGGCGTGCCAGCGTCCTCGGTCGGGTGCCGCTGCGCGCTGCGGAGCGGATGAGTGACATGCAGCGCATCATGTACAGCGCGGCGGGGATACCCGTCTCGGAGATATCCGCGACGAGGAAGTCAAGCCTGTCTTCCCCCGGCAGGAAAAAGTCGTAGAAATCGCCGCCCACACTGGCAGCGGGCACACAGGCGGCGTAGAGGTCGAATTCCGTGCGGTGCGGGAAGGCGGGGAAGCGGCTCGGCAGAGCGGCGCTTTGGATGCTGCGGGCCAGCTCCAGCTCGCGGTTCATGTCTGCTATTTCCTCCTCGCCGTAGAAGCGCAGGGTGTCCACCATGGCGTTGATGTCGCCCGAGAGGCGGCGAAACTCCGGTGTGTCATTCACCTCCACTCGCTCTGTCAGGTCACCGTCCGTGATGCGGCGCAGGGAATTGATGACGCGCATCACCCCGCGTACGACGTAGCGTTGCAGCAGAAAAGCCACGGCCACGTACATGGCAATGAAGAAGAAGACGTTGCTGAGCAGCAGGGAGCGCAGCGTCTTCATACTGTTGCGGTAGATTTCCTCCGCCGGCATGAGGGCGATGAGTCGGTAGGAGCGGTTCTCCGCCGCATAGGTAAAATAGCTTGTGCCGTCCACCGTGAACTCCGAGACGCGGCGCAGGGGCAGGGAGAGCAGCTCGGCGGTTTCGGTGTTCAGTCTGCCGCGGTTGATGAGCGCCCCGCCGCGGAAGGCAATCATGTGGCCGTGCTTGCCCATGTCGTAGTGCTCGGCCAGACGGCGCAGAGCTTCGTTGCTGCGTTCGCGGTGCAGGCGGTGGGTGCTGAAACCGATGAGCAGCGCGCCCTCGGCATCCCGCCGATGCACGCCCGCATACTGCATCATGGCCCCCTCTGCCACGGCGGGGCGCAGCGTGCGGCAAAGTTCAGAGTCCGGCTCCTTGGCGCAGACGGCAAAATCGCGCAGGCTGTCGTCCTCATCCAAACGGTGGCCGTTGTGCTGTGTCGGGGCGGAGGCCGTCACCATGCCCCTGCCATCCGTCAGCACCAGCTCTTCTGCCCCCATCAGGTTGCAAAGCTCCTGCAAATCCTCTTGGCGGGAGAGGGCGGAGTCGTCGCGCCGCAACAGCTCTGCCGCTGCATGCGCGCGGTGCAGGGCGGTTTCCTCGTACAGCTCTCGGGCGCTTTCCTCACACTCATCCTCATGCACCAACAGCTCCAGCAGGTCATTCACGCGACCGCTCATCATTTGCTCGGCTCTCTCGTGCACGTGGCGAGTCAGGTGCAGATACATGCCGACGCCCATCGCGGCGAAAACCGCGAGGAGCAGCAGAAACAGACGGATAAGGAAGGTTCTCCGCATAGTTGGGTAGCATGAATTCGCGGGAATGATAGCACACAAGCGCCCGTTAGGCAAGCGGCAATTGCGCCGCAACTCTGCCTGTTGGCGTGTGAAACGCGGGAAAGAGAGGGGAACGATAAATGAGGATTTGTAGATTTACTATGTACTAGGTACTATGTACTATTTTTG
>JAKSOV010000105.1 GCA_024405415.1 Akkermansia sp. | reverse complement strand
GCACTCTATTCAAAAATAGTACATAGTACCTAGTACCTAGTAAATCTACAAATCCTCATTTGTCGCACTACCCGCTCTTCATGTCTCCTTCTTTCTCCCGCGGGGGTGGAAGGTTTCCATGATGCTCACCAGGCGCTTGCGGTCCACATGGGTGTAGATTTGCGTGGTGGAGAGGTCCGCGTGCCCCAACATGTCTTGAATCACGCGTAAATCCGCCCCGTTCTCCAGCAGGTGCGTCGCAAAGGAGTGGCGCATGAGGTGTGGGTAGATATTCTCGGGCAGCCCCGCCAACGCGGCGCGCTTTTTAATGATTTGGCGGATGCGCTCTCGCGTCAGCGATTCGCCGCGCACGGAAAGGAACAGCGTGTCCGCGCGGCGCTCATTACGCAACAGTTTGGGGCGCGCCTCGTTCAGGTAGCGGCGCAGCGCGGCCGCCGCCACCCTGCCGAGCGGCACATAGCGCGTCTTGCTGCCCTTGCCCGTGATGCGCAGAAAATCCTCATCCCAATCCACCTGCTCGGCGCGCAGCGACACCAGCTCGCTGACGCGTAGCCCGCTGCCGTATAGCATCTCCAACAGTGCGCGGTCACGGCAGTCCAGCGGGCCGGCCTGAGGGTCCACCGAGGAGAGCAGGGTGTTCACCTCGGCTGCGGCCAAGGTCTCGGGAATGTGTTGCGGCATGCGCCCGCTCTCCAGTAGCGCCGCCGGGTCCGCGGCGATTCGTCCTTCGCGGTGCAGGTGGCGGAAAAAAATGCGCAGGTGGACCATCTCCACGCGTAGGGATGAGTCCGCCAACCCGGCCTCCCGTCGGCAGCGTCGGTAGGCTGAGAAGGTGTCCGGACGCACATCTCCCCAAGCAAAGTCTTGCTCGCGGCACCACGCGGCAAAGCTCGTGAGCGTCTGCTCCACGGAGCGGCGGTACTGCGCGCTCAGGCCGCGTTCCGCCGCGAGGTAGAGCAGGAAACTGTCAATGGCCTCTTGCATGCCGAGGCAGGGATGGCCGATTAATAGCCCGGTGCGGGCTCGGGCAGAGCCTCCGAAGCAGGCTCAGGCAGGGGAGCCGGGGCGGCGGACGGCGCGGGCATGGACTGCCCCTCCATCAGAGCCTTCTTTCGGGCTTCAAAATCATCGCTTTTCTCGGACTTTTTGCCCACGACGACGACCGTTCGGCCGCTTTCGTTGGTCATGAGTGTCTGGTTGGAGTCCAGCTGCATGACCTCGGGCTGTTCTACGGCGCCCTCGGCCCAGCCTTCGGGCCCGGGTGTTTCGCCGTTGGGCAGGAGCATGTCCGTGGTGGACACCAGCTTGACGGGGTTCACTAAATCGCTTTCGCGCAGGAATCCCTTGTCGCCCTCCTCTGTTTCCACGAAATAGTACAGCCCCTCACAGGCGATGATTTTAGCCTTAGTCGTGCTCACCATCTTGCCCGTGGCGTTTTCGTCCTTATCGGGGTTGCGGTTGAAGAGGTAGACCTTGCTTTCCTGCACCTCCAGCTCTTCGCCGGGGGCGTAGGTGCCCTCCTGCACGCGCTCTTGGCGCTGGGCTTCGCGCGCAGCGGCCATGCCCGGGGCGTCCAGCGCGGAGGCCTCGTTCAGATACTCTGGGTGGTACTCACCGGGGGTGGTGAGGCTTTTTATGGCATTGCAGCTGCAAAGCGCAGCGGCCCCGAGAGCACCGGCAAAAAGGGAAGCGGCTTTCATACGCCCCCTATTGTAGCGTGTTTTTGCTCGCTTGGCAAGCCGCGAAACGGCCAGTGTTTTACAGGCCGCCGCCCATCAGCGCCTCTCGGTTCACAAAGAACACCGCCGCCAATACACAGAGAAAAGCCCAGAGGTAATCCCACTTCCACTGGTCTCCCACCACGAACACCATGAAAGGCACGAAAATGCAGAGCGTGATAGCCTCCTGCATAATTTTGAGCTGTGCCAGCGTCAGCCCCGCCGAGCGACCGATGTGATTGGCGGGTACCATAAAACAATACTCAAAAAATGCCACGCTCCAGCTCAGCAGCACCAACTTCCACCACGCATCGCCTACACCCTCCCCCGGCTTGCGTAGAAAACCGTACCAAGCGTAGGTCATGAAAAAATTGCTGACAACAAGCAGCGCCGCGGTGAGAAGGACTTTCAGCATGCGGCCTATCATATAGTGCCGGCCTGCGGATGTCAACGGCAGCAGTTCGATAAACGGGGATTTGTAGATTTACTATGTACTAGGTACTATGTACTATTTTTGAATAGAGTGCGGCTGTCGCCGCAAGGATGGGAAACCCGTTCTGACGCTTGCGTCAGAACGGGTTCGTTATCTCGCGGCGTCCCTGTCACGGCGTAGCCGTAGGCGAAGACGGAAGCCGCCGAACTTGATAAATAGTACCTAGTACATAGTACCTGGTAAATCCCGACAAATCCTCATTTGTCTCCTGCCCCGCAGAGTCCGTTCTTGACAGAACGGGCTCTGCGGCGTATGTATAGAGTCAGCGTAACCCCTGTTAACGTATGTATAACCGAGACGAAAAAACCCTGATTCTCTTCAAGCCGGATTGCGTGCGCAAGAACCTCTCCGGCGTGATTTTGGCTCGCCTGCTGGGCGAGGGCTTCCGCCTGCGCGGCATGAAGATGATGCAGCTCGATGACGCTGTGCTGCGCGAGCACTACGGCCACATCATCGACCTTGTCATTGACGGTGAGCCGCTCTTCCCCAAGCTTTCTGCGTTCATGCAGACCAGCCCCGTGGTGGCTCTCTGCCTCTCCGGCCCCGGCGTCATCACCCGTGTGCGCACTATTCTCGGGCCCACGAATTCCCAGAAGGCGGACAAGGGCACCATCCGCGGTGATTTCGGCACCAACAGCATGCTCAATATCTGCCACGCCTCCGATTCTCCCGAGAGCGCCGAGGCGGAAATTAAGCGCTTCTTTAAGCCCGAAGAGCTCTTCGATAATGTGGACTGACCACAAAAGATGTACAATGTACAAATTGAGAAGTTAGGCGGCTCCCGTCTCCGTTGAAACTCCGCCGAGACAAAGCCGCCGCAAGATTAAAAAACGGTCTGACGCTTGTTGCGTCAGACCGTTTTTCGTAACTGTGCTGCGCCGTATTTTCCTCCGCAGTTCAGCGCTTTTGCGGGGCAGGCTTTTTGGCAGGAACAACCGGCTTTTTAGCCGGGGCTGCGGGTTTTTTGGCCGGCTTTTTGCCCTGCGCTACGGTGGTTTTCACCGCCTTGGGAGCCTGTTGTTTGCCGGGTTCTACACGGGCGGGGGCGGGGGCCTCCTGCACCACGGGCTTGGGCGAGGCCTTGAGGGTGCTCTCGGGGTTCATGACGGCGGCAAAGGCATCCACGCCGTCGGCTAAGGCTTGGGCGAGCTTGGTTTGATAGGCCTCTGTCATGAGCTGTTCGCCTTCTTCTCGGTTAGTGGCGTAGCCAAGTTCGGCCATGACGGCGGGGCAGCGCAGCGAGGAGAGCAGGCTGTAGTGCGCGCGGCGGCAACCGCCGTCCTTGGCGCCGGCGCGGTTCACCAACGAGGCCTGCAGCGCGGCGGCGAGTGCGGCGTTGGCGGCATCATTCTCGTTGCCGGGGAGGGGCTTTTTCTCATCCGGCTCGCAGGGGACAACGGTGTAGGTTTCCGCCCCGCGGATGTCGCTGCGGCCGCTGTTGAGATGCAGGCTGAGGAAGATGGGGTTGAGCTCGCGGGCGGCGCAGTCCACGCGCTGCTGATCGGAGAGGTAGCGATTGTCCTCGTGCGTTAGAACGACGTGGTAGCCGCGGGAGGTCAGCTCGGCGCGGAGCTTGAGCGCCACGAGCAGAGCGATGTCCGCCTCGCGGGCATAGGCGGTGACGGTGCCCGTGTCATGCCCGCCGTGTGCGGGGTCGATGATGACGGTTTTCACCAAGCGACGGTTGGCGATGTAGGTGGGGCGCAGGACAGGGTCGATGAGCTTCACCATATCCGTTTTGGAGACGAGCAGGCCCTGCACGGCATCGCGGCGGGCGGGGTGCGAGAGCAGGAAGCGGCAGCCGTTGATGCGCAGCTCGCGCGCATCCGGCCCGAACACCAGCGACACCGCGCCGTTGCCGATGGCAATCGTGCCCTCGCCCTTCGGCGGCAGGCTCATGAACTTATAAAAGCTGCGCAGGTCTTCCAGCGGCAGGTAGCCCACCTCGCCCACGGCGGTGGCGTTCCACATGGCGCCGTCCGCCGTCACAGCGGGGGCGAGGGGCCACAGGGCCGCCAAGAGCGGCAGCAAGAGCAGAAGAGCACGGTGTTTCATGGTTATTTCTTACCTCCCGTTACGGTGCCGATTTTGGAGCCTGAGATACTGGTGCGCACATTGCCCTTGCCCGGGGTGGGGGTAACGCGCGGTGTAGCCCCCGCGGGGCGCTTGCGGCAGACTTGGTTGCTGTAGGCCACAATGCCGTCGGCAATGCATTCGGCCAACATGTCCTGATAGGCGGGCGTGGAAATTTTGCGGCCTTCTTCCGCATTGGAAACAAAACCGCCTTCAAAGAGGATGGCGGGGCGGTTGATGGTGCAGAGCACGGAGAACCGCGCACGCTGAATACCGCGGTCGAACGCCTTGCTGGCGCGGATGGCGCGGCTGTGCACGGCGGTGGCCAGCGCAATATTCTCGCTGTCCTGGTTATTGCCGGCCAAGTCCTCCGTGCGGCGGGTGCGGGCAAAGGGGGAGGTCGTTCCGTGCGGGGCGAGCGTAAAAGTTTCGATGCCCGTGGCGTGGGGGCCGCTGCTGTTGTGGTGTACGCTCACGAAGATGGAATCCGGCACGCGGTTGGCAATCTCCACACGCTGGTGCAGGGTGAGAAAAAAGTCCTTGTCGCGGGTCATCACGACCTTGAAGCCGCGCTTTTGCAGCTTGTCGCGCAGTTTCAGCCCCACGGCGAGGTTGCAGTCCTTCTCCCGGGCATAGGGGGAGACGGCGCCCGCATCATGCCCGCCGTGGCCGGGGTCGATGATGACGGTGTGCAGCGTACCTGCCGCCTCGGAGAACTTGGGTCGCAACACAGGGTCCACGAGTTTTCGCAAATCGGTGCAGGAGATAAGCAGCTGCCCGCCGCGCTCCTTCCCGGGATAGGAGAGAAGGTAGCGGT
>JAKSOV010000104.1 GCA_024405415.1 Akkermansia sp. | reverse complement strand
TAAATAGTACCTAGTACATAGTACCTAGTAAATCCCGACAAATTCTCATTTATCTTCCCCCTCCACATAAGTTCTTGTCATCACTCCCCCGTGGCTTTATAATGGGCGGCATGGAATGGAACGACCGCTTTATGACCCTTTTCCGCGAAGCGACGGAGCGCTATCTCGTTAACCCGCATACCGCCGCGGAGCGCTTTTTCCTGCCCGATGAGGCGGAGTTCCTGACGAGTATAGGCTCCCGCCCCGAGGAGATTTACCGCATCATTGTCGACTACGCGACTCTCGGCGCCCCCTCCCCCACCACCGCGCTGTTGGTGGCGGCGCAGCGCCGCAGCTTTTTCCTCACCACCCAGCGCGGCATCTCCGGTACGGCGACGGAGGTGAAGGCTGCCACCCTGCCCGCCGAGACGGAGGAGTTCCAGGAAATACCCTACCTGCCGCGCATCATCCGCAAGGCGGAGGCGATGCTCTTCGGCACGCTGGACAAGACCCTGCTCTTCCCCGATGCGCAGGATCGCGACTTCCTGAAAACCCATGGCGAAATCCACCCCGCGGATTTCCTGCAACTGGTGGTCTCCGCCCGCGGTGACCGACAGAAGATTGTCACCGCCGTGCTGAACGCCATGCGCACCACGGCGACGGAAAAAGCGGTCCCTGCCGCAGCGCCCGCCCCCGCTCAGGGCGAACTGAACCTGTAACCCCACCCCTACCCGATGCCCCCCGAACCTTCCGTTGAACAGGACGTTTCCACCGAGGCCCAGCGCCAAGCGCTGGATGCCATGTCCGCAGATTTGATATCCAAGCTCAACAGCATGATTGAGGAGCAGAACGCCCGCGTGCAGACCTTTGCGACTCAATACCCGCAGCAAGCTGAGCAGATGCAGGAGCAGATGCAACAGCAAACCGCGCCTACCCCGGCGCCTGCCCCCGCACCACAGCCCGAGGCCCCGCAACCCGAAACCGTGGCATACCGACAGACGCCCCGCCTGCAGAAAAGCGTCACCCCGCCGCCCGTTGCCAAGCCCCGCACGGAGACGCCTCCGCCCGTCCGCATGCAACACGCCCCCGCGAAACCCAAGACGGTCGCCCCCGCCAAGGGCAAGGACGAAAGCAGCATCGGCTGCGGCAAACTGATCGTCATCATTGCCGTCATCGTCATTCTGCTGCGCTGCTGCAACTGATTGGCGAGGAGCGACAAATGAGAATTTGTCGGGATTTACTAGGTACTATTTACTAGGTACTATTTACTAGGTACTATTTACTAGGTACTATTTATCAAGTTCGGCGGCTTCCGTCTTCGCCTACGGCTACGCCGTGACAGGGACGCCGCACTCTATTCAAAAATAGTACATAGTACCTAGTACATAGTAAATCTACAAATCCCCCTTTGTCGGTTCCGCATGCAAAAAACCGCCGAGCCCGAAGGTTCGGCGGTTTTTGCGATACACAGGGGGGGCATTGCCCCGCTGTGGGGGAAAGGCTTACATGCCGTCCGGAATGAACTGGGAGTTGCCGCCCAGCTGGAACATGCCGTGCGTGCCCACGGGAATGAGGCCGATCTCCTTGTAAACGGGCTGCACCACGGTGTACATGGTCTTGGAGCCGTCCACCTTCACCGTCAGGCGCTGAGCCGCGGTCTTGCCGGCGGCATCCACGGTGTAACGACCGGCGAGAGCACCGAGCGCGCCGAAACCGACGGCGGAAACAATCTGGCCCTTGCCGCGGCCCAGCAACGCGCCGGAGCCTGCGCCGAGAGCAGCGCCGATACCCGTGCCGAGGTTGCGGGAGGTGGAACTGGTGTCAATCGTGGTCTGCTGAGCGCTCACCACCGTGGCGGGCAGGGTCTGGGAGGCCACATTGGCCGCGTTGGAGTTCACGGTGTTCATGGAGCCCATGGACTCGCAGGAAGCCAGCATCAGGGAAGCGGCGACCAGAGACATTGCGACATATTGAGTTTTCATCTGTATCTGTATTGCTTAGGTTTTCTCCTCCCCTATCGGTGGGAGCTGACTTCATCCTAACGGCGGGGGCGGGTAGGGTCAAGCCCAAAGGAAACTTTTATTGTTTATTTTTAAAAAATATTTTTCACCCGAAAAATATTTTCCGAAAAGTACGTCCACCGCAAAACAAAAACAATTCCCCCGTGCGCTAGGACTCGCTTTGTGCTTTTCAAGCCCGCTCCGCGGGTGTAAAATCAGGCCGTCTTATGAAGTTGCTCCGCACGATTCTGTCCGCTCTTGCAGACTCCTGCCTCAGCTGGGTGCTGCCCAAATGGCGCCGCACCGGGCACGAGGCACTGGCCGCGCTCAGCCGCTACATCAACCACTACCGCCCCGACCTGTCGGAGACGGAGCTGGCGACCTGCACCGACCTGCGGGACAAGCTGCGCACCGCCCTGCGCGACTGGAACGGTGAGGAAGCCCAACGGCTCGCTCAGCTGGTGGAGGTACACGCTGCCCCCCTGCCGGGCTTCAAGCGCCACGCCGCGGCCGAGCTGGCGGAGTCCTTCTTCGTTATCATGGTGGTGTTCCTGGGCATCCGCACCTACTACGCGCAGCCTTTCCGCATTCCCACCGGCTCCATGCAGCCCACGCTCAACGGCATCATCGTGCACCCCGTGGAGGAGGTGCCCTCCCTGCCCGTGAGCCTGTGGGATATGGCGACCCTCGGCAGCTCTTACGTAGAGGCCGTTGCGGAGACCCCCAAGCGCCTCGTCAACATCACCGACCACCCCAAGTACATCCTCTTCACAGAGACGGAGCTGAGCTTCGATGACGGCAGCAAAGTAACCGTCCCCTCCGCCAAGGGTGCCGGTATCCAATCCCTGCGCGAGCAGGGCAAGTTTACCGCATCTCTCACAGGGTTGCGCCTCGGCGCCTTCCGCGAGGGCGTGACCATGATCCGCGCGCGAGTGGATGCGGGCGACATGGTAATTGTCAACCGCGTGGCCTACAATTTCCGCCTGCCCCGCCGCGGCGAGACCTTCGTGTTTGACACTCGCGGCATCAACACCTCCATGCAGCAGCGCAGCGTCGTCTCCCTGCAGGACCAGCAGAGCGGCACGCACTACATCAAGCGCCTCTGCGGTCTGCCCGGCGATACTCTTTACGTGCAGACGCCGCATCTCCTCATCAACGGCAAGCCCGGGGAGGAGGCGGGCATCGCCCGCGTGCAACGCCGCGAAGCCCCCTACAACAGCACGGGCTACCAGACGCTCTCCCACATTCTCCAGCCCGCAGCTTGGCTCACCGACCGCGGGCCCGTCTCGCTGCGCGACAACGGTGTGCCCTTCACCCTGCGCGAATACGCCGCGCTGGGCGACAACACCGTGAACTCGCTGGACTCCCGCTTCTGGGGCCCTGTGCACCAGTTCAACATCGTCGGCCCCGCGGCCTTCACTCTCTGGCCCTTCACGGAGCACTGGGGCCTCATCGACTGATTTTCCCGCTCATGACTGAATCGGACACCATCACCCGCAACGCGAAATCCAACCTGGCCTTCACGCTCGTGAACCTGCCGGAGGAGACACGCATGCACATGGCTCAGCTCTACGCTTTCTGCCGCATTGTGGATGACATTGTGGACGAACCCGGCATGAGCGATGACGAACGCAACGCCGCGCTCAACCGCTGGAGCGCCGTCATCACCCGCAGCACCGCGCCCGCGCAGGGTGTGGAGAGCGAGGTTGTGAGCCTCATCACTGACCTCAACCTCGACATCGCCCCCATGCAGGAGCTGATTGCGGGCTGCCGCAGCGACATTCACCAGCAGCAACCCCGCACCATCCGCGAGATGCTGGCCTACTGCTACCGCGTGGCCTCCTGCGTAGGCATCACCAGCGCCACGGTCATGGGCGCCTCCGATGCCGCGCGGGCCTACGCCGTAGCCCTCGGCTACGCGTTGCAGATGGTCAACATCATCCGCGATGCGGCGGAGGACTGCGAGAAGTACGGCCGTTTCTACCTCCCCGCGGAGGATATGGCGCTCTTCGGCGTCACGCAGGAGGACCTGCGCAAACGCCGCTACACCTACCGGCTGCGCCGCCTGCTCTCCTACGAGGCAGAGCTGGCCGAGAAGTTCTTCGAGGAGGCGGACGAGCTGTATGCCGCCCTGCCCGCGGCGGACCGCACGGCCCTCATCCCCGCCCAGGCGATGAAGCACATCTACCACACCATCCTCGAGAAGATGGCTGCGGATGAATACCGCATCTTCGAGCAGCGATACTCCATCAACACCTTCCGCAAGCTCTGGTATGTGCTGCGCGCCCGCATGGAGACAGTGGACCTGCCCTCCTTCCCCGACCTCGCCGCATGGGGATTCCTGCGCGATGAAAGCGAAGAAAAGTAATCTTACCCCGTGATGTCTCGCCTCTTCTTACCCCTTCTTCTCCTGTTGGTGCAGTGCACCCAAGTGAAAGGCCCCTCCACCGCTCCCGCTGCCTCTCTGCCCGCCGCCTTCTGCTATGTGGACACCGTGGCGCCGACCGTGCAGACGGAGCTGAAGTATGCGGGGAATGACAATTTTGTCGGCCGCCCGATTTGGGGCTACACGGGGCATCGCGCCGTGCTGCGCCGCGACACGGCCGCCGCCGTAGCTCGCGCGGCCGAGGCGCTGGCCAAGGAGGGCTACGGGCTGCGCATCTATGATGCCTACCGACCCGCCGCCGCCATGCAGGATTTTTATGCCTGGAGCAAAACGGATGACGACCGCATGAAAGCCCGTTTCTACCCGAATATCACCAAGCGCGGTATTTATGAGGGCAAATACATCGGCCTGCAAAGCGAGCACAGCTGGGGCATTGCGGTGGATATCACCCTCATCCGCCTGGCGGACGGCAAGGAATGCGATATGGGTGGCCACCACGACCTGCTGGATGCCTCCTCCGCCACGGATTACCCCGACCTCACCCCCGCACAGAAAGCCAACCGCCGCCGTCTCTGCAAGGCCATGGAGGACGCAGGCATGCGCAACTACAGCAAGGAGTGGTGGCACTTCTACCTCCACCCCATGGGGCAGGTGTATGCGTACAGCTTCCCGCTGAATGATAAGCTGTGATAAGAATTGGCCCATGCTCGACAAATGGGAATTTGTCGGGATTTACTAGGTACTATGTACTAGGTACTA
>JAKSOV010000103.1 GCA_024405415.1 Akkermansia sp. | reverse complement strand
TAATCCGCCTTACCTCGCTTTGCTCGCCCGCTTCGCGGGGCCGTCGGCGGCTTTGCCGTCGCCACTGAAGCGAGTAAGCAACACAACGCATTTCAAAAGCCCATCCGCGGACGCGCGGATGGGCTTTTCCTTTGGAAGAAAACGACAAATGAGCAGTTTGTCGAGTTCTTGCGCGGCAAGGCCGCGCCTAATGGAATGCGCCCCTAGGCGCATTCTTCGTTGAGCCTTTAGGCGGCAAGAATTTTAGCCCAACTCGTGAGAGTTGGGGTTAAGGCGGGTGGTATTATACCCTCCCTAACCCTGCCGAATGGCAGGGTGGCACCAAGGCGCGGGTTGCTTCATCCTTGTACGTCTCCCGCGCTCCGCGATAATGGTTGATATTAAAAAGGCAGGAGGGGCAAGCTACAAGAATAATACCACCGATGCCCTGCAACCACCCCGCCATCCGGCGGGGTTATGGACAGAATAAAATCACCGGGGTTATCCCCAAGGCTTACGCCATGGGCTAAAATTCTTATCGCCTAAAGGCTCGACCATGGGATGCGCCTTTTAGGGCGCATCCCATACTTGCGCGAGCTTCGCCCGCGCAAGACTTCGACAAATCCCCACTTGTCCTTCTCTCTGCGCCTCGCGAGGTGCGGAACGATGTTTTCGGGCTTGTCAGAACGACCATCTATTTGGTAGAATCCCGGCCATGTGGTTGCGATGGCTGTCTGTGTGGTGTATCGGTGGGGTGGTGTCGCTTGTCGCTGCGGCGACCTATTGCGTAGACCCTCAGGCGGGTGATGATGCGGCGGAGGGTACGGAGCAGGCTCCGTGGAAGACGATGGGGCCCCTCAATGCGAAGACGTTGGCGGCGGGGGATTGTGTGCAGGTGCGCCCCGGTGCGTTGGTCGGTTCGCTGGCTCCGAAGATGCAGGGCTCGCCGGAGAACCCCGTGCATATCGAGTTTGCACCCGGTGTATATGACTGGCAGGCCGAAGGGTTGAATGAGGAAAAGCTGGTTATTTCCAACACCAATGACGCGCCCGATATGCTCAAGCGTGTGATGATGGATTTGCACGATGCTTCCTATGTCACGGTGTCGGGCAAGGGGGCCTTGTTGCGCTGCCGCGGACGCATGACGGAGATACACATGGAGGGGTGTGAGCATGTTACTTTCAAGGATTTTGCCATCGATTACGCCCGCCCCACGGTGTCGGAGTACACGGCGCTGGAGGTGAGTGATGATGCGGTTGTCTTTCGTATTCATGAGGATAGCCAATATCGCATCGACGGGGACGGGAAGCTTTACTGGGTCGGCGACGGCTGGGAGGAAGAGGCCCGCAACGGTTTTGTGCAGCAGTATACGGAGCAACCGCTTCATGTCTTTAACGCGGGCGGTAATAAGGGGCTTTGGGGGAAGGTGACGGAGCTGGCCCCCGGCACGGTGAAGATGGAGTTCGGCGGGAAGCCGAATCCAGGTTTTGTTAAAGGTGCCACCTATCAGTTCCGCCATGTACGCCGCGAGTACGCCGCTGTCTTCTGCAACAACTCGGGCCATATCCGTTATGAGAATGTTTCTTTCCACTTCATGCACGGCATGGGGGTGCTGTCTCAGTTCTCTCATGATTTGAGTTTCGAGGGTGTGACGGTGGCTCCCCGCAAGGGCAGCGGCCGCACCTGTTCCGCCTGGGCGGATATTCTGCACTTTTCGGGGTGCTACGGGCAGATTACGGTGGATAAGTGCCTGCTCTCCGCCTCGCATGATGATGCTATTAATGTGCATGGCACCCACCTTCTCGTGACGGATATCCGCGACCGCCGCCATCTGACGCTCTCGTTCAAACACGGTCAGACATGGGGCTTCATGGCCTATCGCAAGGGAGATGAGGTGGAGTTCATCAACACGGGCTCGCTGCTTCCTCTCGGCGGCATCAACCGCGTGGCGGAAGCCGCCCTCTCTCCCGACGGCCACCGCATGGAGCTGACGCTGGAACAGGAGATGCCCGAGGCGGTGTGCGCGAACGACTGGTGTTTGGAGAACGTCACCGCGACTCCTGCTGTTACGGTGACAGACTGCCGCATACAGCTCATCCCCACCCGAGCTTTCCTGTTGACGACCCGCCGCCCCATCGTGGTGGAGAATTGCACCTTCTTCGGCACCCACAATGCCGCTATTCTCGTGGCCGACGATGCCCGCAGCTGGTACGAGTCCGGTATGGTGCGCGACATGATAATCAGGGGTAACACCTTTACCGATTGCGGCGAACCCGTTATCAAGGTTCACCCCGAAAATTGCCGCTTCGAGGCTCCCGTTCATACGGGTATCCGCATTGAAAAAAATACCTTTAACCTGCTGGGGCGTGGTGCCGTGGGGCTGAAATCTGCGGGCGATGTGCTCATTCAGGGTAACATCATTCGCGCTGCTCACGAGGGTGAGAGCGTGTTGTCGGAGCACTGCGGAAAGGTGCTCTTCCGTCAGCGCTGAGGGTGGGCTGTCGAGTGTATGGCCTTTGTCGGGATTGCACGGGGCTTTTTCGGCGGCAGGGAACGATAAAAAACTCGTTTTTCAATCTTTTTCTACGTTGTTTAGTTGAGTATACATGATATTATTGTTGAGATTTTTCAACAATAATGCTTGACAACGGCAACTAAACTTGTTATTGTTGCCCCGACATGAGATATTTCCTGACCATCCTCACCCTGTGCTTCGCGATGCTGGGCACGTCCTTTGCCGATACGGTGACGGACCTGCGCCCCGTCATCAACGAGGCCGCCGCTGCGAATGGCGTGGACCCCGTGCTGGTGGAAGCGATTATTCGCTACGAATCCGCGCACGCCACATCCCATGCCGCTGTGAAAAAGAACAATCTGGCCGGCATCATGGGCCGTCGCGGTCAGCGTCGCTATGAAAGCAAGGAAGATTGCGTGCGTGATTTGGCCCGTATCCTCGGTGAGTACAAGGCCAAGGGCCGCGTCACCGTAGCACAGATCGGCCGTATCTATTGCACCAGTGGTGACCCCTGGGCGCGCTCCGTCTCCGCCAACATGAACTCCATCCGCAACGGTAAGTGGGGGGCTCTTGAGGCGAATGAGCAGAGCGACAAGAAAGAGGGCTGAGCTTCTTTCGGAAAAGAACTTTGCGCGACAGATAGCCTTTGATTGCTGTTGTTCCTTCGTCTGCGCGCGAATATATGCTTGTTTCTTGCAGAGGATGACGTTATAATACCGCCCGCGCATGACAGGCAAACCGCTTCAGATCGGCCTCGCTGGCTTGGGAACCGTCGGCACGGGTGTGTATGAAACCCTGTGCCGCAACCATGATTTGCTCGAAGCCCGCACGCAGATTTCCTTTGCCGTCAAGAAGGTGGCGGTGCACAACCTCTCCCGCAAGCGCGAGGTGGAGATTGACCCCGCGCTGCTCACGGATGACTGGCACGAGCTGGTGAACGACCCCGAAATCGACATCATCATCGAGCTCATCGGCGGCACACAGACAGCGTATCAGCTGGTGCGCGCCGCGCTGCTGGCCCACAAGCCTGTCGTCACGGGCAACAAGGCGCTGCTCGCGGAATTCGGCAGCGAGCTCTTCAAGCTCTCCGCAGAGACCAAGACCCCGCTCTACTTCGAGGCTTCCTGCGGCGGTGGTATCCCCATCATTCAGAGCCTGCAGAACTCCCTCATCTGCAACAATGTGCAGCGCATTGCCGGCATTATCAACGGCACGAGCAACTACATCCTTTCCTCCATGGAGAAGAAGGGCGTTTCTTATGCCGATGCCCTCGCCGCCGCGCAGCGCAAGGGCTATGCGGAGGCCGACCCCACGCTGGATGTGAACGGCTGGGATGCCGCGCACAAGGCTCTCATCCTCGCCATGCTGGCCTACGGCACGCCCGTGGCGCCCGAAAACATCTCTGTCTACGGCATTGAGCGCATCGCCGCCATGGATTTTCGCTTTGCGCATGACCTCGGCTACACCATCAAGCTGCTGGTCGTCATCCGCCACCACGAGGAGAACGACGCGCTGGAACTGCGCGTGCAGCCCAGCTTCGTGAAGAAGGAGCACCTTCTCGCCAGCGTGAACGGCGTGTTCAACGCCATTGCCGTGCGCGGCGACATTGTGGGCGAAACGATTTTCTACGGTCGCGGCGCGGGCAAGAACCCCACGGCCAGTGCGGTCATCGGCGATGTGATGCTCGCCATGCGTGACTGCCGCCACCCCGAGTTCCACAGCGGCTTCAGGACCTACACCAAGCAACTCACCGTCCTGCCGCAGGAGGACACCGTGACGCCGTACTACGTTCGCTTCCTCGTGAAGGATACCCCCGGTGTCATCGCCACCATCGCTACGGAGTTCGCCAAGAACGGCATCGGCATCTCCGGCACCACCTCCACCCCGCACGCCGCGGAGGATGAGGATGCGCCCACCGACAGCAATGACCTCGTGTTCATGCTGCACGCCTGCCCGTGGGGCAAGCTGAAGCAGGCCCTGCGCGCCATCGGTGAGAGCGACTGCATCGAACCGCATCCCGTCGTCTTCCGCATCGAAACCCTTAACGAAGCATAAACCACACATGGCCCTCATCGTACAGAAATACGGCGGCTCGTCCGTCGGCACCATCGACCGCATCCGCAACGTCGCCCGCCGCCTGATTGAAACCCGCAACAGCGGCAACAAGGTCGTGGCGGTCATCTCCGCCATGAGCGGCATCACGGATAAGCTCATCGGTCTCGCGCACGAGGTGATGGACAATCCCCCCGAGCGTGAGCTGGATGTCATCATGGCCACGGGCGAGCAGCAGTCCATCGCGCTGCTCTGCATGGCCATCACCGACATGGGCTACAAGGCGAAGAGCTTCACGGGGCAGCAGGCGGGCATCCGCACCTACGGCTCTCACACCCGCGGCCGCATCGAGAGCATCGACGCGAAGGAAGTGCTCGCCGCGTTGGATGAGGATTACATCTGCGTGTGCGCCGGTTTCCAAGGCGTGACCGAGGAGGGCGAAATCCACACCCTCGGTCGCGGCGGTTCCGACCTCTCCGCCATCGCCATGGCCGCCGCCGTCAAGGCCGATATCTGCCAGATTTACACGGATGTGGACGGTGTCTACACCTGTGACCCCCGCGTGGTGAAAGACGCCCGCAAAATCCCCGTCCTTTCCTATGAAGAGATGCTGGAGATGGCCTCCAGCGGCTCGAAAGTCATGCAGGCCCGCTCCGTCGAGTTCGCCAAGAAATTCGGCGTGGTGTTCGAGGTCCGCAA
>JAKSOV010000102.1 GCA_024405415.1 Akkermansia sp. | reverse complement strand
AATAGTACCTAGTACATAGTACCTAGTAAATCCCGACAAATTCTCATTTGTCGCATCGGCCTCTATTTTACCTGGCGGCAGATGAAGATGGCTACGAGAGCGCTGCATGCGGCGAGCAGACCGCACTGCCACTGCGGGGAAAGGCCCGCAAGCTTCATGCCGCCTTGCAGCACTACGCTCATAATGCCGAGAAAGCAGTCCACCAGATTGCCAGCGGCGATGACATCGCCGCGTTTGTCGTCATCCGCCTTGTCTTGCAGCAGGGCGTTGAGCGGTACAAGGTAGCCCGAGGCCATATAGCCCGAGAGGAAGAGCGCCGCGAAGAAGCCGGCGCTGCCGTAGGGCAGGAAGGCCATGCTGGCGCAGGCAATGCACATGCCGAAGCCGCCTACCTTTGCCACCCAGGTACGGATGCGCTTGGCGCAGATGACAGAGGCCGTGAGGCCACCGAGAATGGCGCCGCCGCTCAGCCATGCGAAGAGCATGGCAGAGTCTCGCTGCTGGCCGAGGATGTTCATGAAGTCGCCCGAGTCGGCCACAGGGTTCTCTTCCGCCGCCATTTGCAGCACGATGAGCATCATGATGCCTGCGATGAACCAGAAATAACCGATGCCGACTTCGCTGTTGCGCAGCACGGGGCGATCCCACAGCATCTTAAGCTGCGAAAAATGCTCCCACAGCAGGCTCCAACGGAAGGGGCGGGTGCTTTGCGGCTCATAGCGAGGGATGCGCAGGCTCAGTAGGAACACGATAACGGCGCCGGCCATGCAACAGGTGCAGGGCAGGGCTGCTGCCTCCCATCCGCTGCTACGCCCCCAGAGCTTCAGCAGAGTGTAAATGGCGCAGAGCGCGCCGATTTGGCCCACCAGCAGGGCCAACATGGAGGTGATTTCGAGAATGCCGCTGGCAAAGCCGATGTTGGCCGTGCCCACCATGTCCTTGACGAGCCCCTTTTTGGCGGGGGAGAAGAACATGGCCTGCACGCTGAACACGGCAAAGCCCAGCAAGGCCAACCACAGCTGGTGTGTCCACATGCCCAGTGCCATCACGGCCAGCACGAGCACCTGCAGCAGCACCATGGCTTGCAACAGGCGCGTCTTGCAGTAGCGGTCGGAGAGCCACCCCGCCAGAGGGGAGAAGAGGACGAAGGGCACGATGATGAGGATAGAGAGCGGGTATTGCAGCGCGGTAGCCATCCAGATGCCCAACCCGATAAGCAGGAACTGCACGCCCTTTTCATTGAGCGAGTTCATGCACTGAATCGCCACTAAGCTCCAAAATGAGCCCCACGGAATGTTCTTCTCCTGCGGTGTTGCCATGGCGCTATTGTACACCCAATCCAACAGTTTGGGAAGAGAAGAAGTGTGAATGCCGACAAATGAGAAGTTTGTAAGTAGAATGCACATCCTTACAAATTCTCATTTTTCGTTCAGTCGTTCTCAATACCCATGAAGCGCATAAGGAGGTTGTCCAAGGCCTCCGAGCCGTAGCAGTCCTCGCCGTGGACACGTTGGATTTCGTTCTCCGGTTCTGTCTTGCGGGTGGGTGTGGTGGGGCTCAGCTCGCTGTCGGGTTTATCGGGGGCGTGCAGGTAGGCGTGCAGGGCGCGGCCGTAGCGCTTTTGCAGGGCAGCGGCGGCTTTATCGTTGGCCTGCATGGTGTCGGCCAGCGGCTGCAGCTCGGCCACGGCCGCGTCGGCGGAGGCACGATCCTTCACTTTGGCGAGGATGATGTTGGCGTTGCGGACGCAGGCCTCGGCGCTTTCGCGCAGCGCGGCGCTCTGCTCCTGCGCGGCGGCGGGCAGGGGGGAGCCGCCGCTCATCTGCATGGCCGCCAGCGCCGCCGTCAGGCGCGGCTGATACGGCCCCTCGGGGATAATGATGTGGTAGAGCGCGCCTTCTGCACCGCCGGGCAGGACGTACTCCTCCCCCCTGGTGGGCATTTTCTTGGGCGCGCTGCCGCCCACGGCCGAGGAGGGCTCCGCCGTGCCCGTGAGCTTATTGCCCTCCGTTCTGTTGCCGGCGATGACGGCGGTGCAGCTTTCCCCGCCCGTTTGGATGGTGGGCGCGTAGCCGCAGTAAATATAGAGCGCTAAATCGCCCTTGGGGGTCATGAAGTGGAACTGGTAGTCATCAGCTGTCTTGTTTTCCACCACGCGCAAATCGGCGGGGACTGTCAGCGAGAAGGCACCCTTACAGCGGAAGGTGCGGAGCTCATCGGGGGCATCGCTCGGCTGTTCGCGGAGGCTTGTCGTCGGGGCGGCGGTCTGGGTGTCGAGCAGGCGCATGGCTGCCAGTACGGCGGTCATCAGCCCTGTGTCCGGACCGCTAGGCAGACTGACCAGATAGGAGGAGCCCGCGGGTGTCTCGCTCAGCAGGAACTCATGCACGGTCCCGCCGTCCTCCTGCGGGATGCTGACCCCTTTGCGGCGCTTGCCGGCAATTTCGGTGTAGCAGCGCTCGCCGTCTTCCGACACTGCCGGTGCATAGCCGTTATAAATCTCCAACGCGGCCTTTTCCTTCGGCTTGGCCAGGGAGAAGAGAAAATGGTCCTCCCCCTTGAAACAGATAGCCTCATACCCCGGCGGCACGGGCAGCATCAGCCGCCCCCAACCTTCCAGCGTTACCACGGGAAAGGCGGAGACATCGACCGCCTGCTGCGCGCAAAGAGGCAGGGCGGCGACAAGGCAGAGAGAAAAAGCGCTTTTCATCATCCTTCATTCTATAACGCATACAAGCAGAGTCAATAACAAAATGATTGCTTTTCGAGGGGAAATTCCCGTCGCTGTCCGTTCGTTGCATTTTGTCTTGCCAAATGGCGCTTCGTGGGTTAGATTGCCTGTGTTATGAGTCTTCGTCTTGCCGTTCTCGGTTCCGGTTCAGGGTCCAACTGCCAGTCTATCTTCAATGCCATTGATGACGGCCGTTTGGATGCAGAGGTGGTCATCGTGCTCTCCGATCATGAGGATGCCTACATCCTGGAGCGCGCCCGCCAACGCGGTGTGCGCGCTGAGGTGATGGATTGCGGCGGCTACAAGAACAAGTTCCCGCTGGAGCTGCAGGCCGAGGTGGCGGAGAAGCTCAAGGCCCTGAACATCGACATGGTGTGCCTTGCGGGCTTTATGCGCCTGGTAAAGGAGCCGCTGCTGGCAGCCTTCCCGAACCGCATCCTCAACATCCACCCCGCACTGCTGCCCGCTTTTCCCGGCGTGGAGGCGTGGACTCAGGCGCTCAACGCGGGCGCTAAGCAGACGGGCTGCACCGTGCACTATGTGGATGCCGGTATGGACAGCGGCGAAATCATCATGCAGGCCTACGTGCCCGTGAAGGAGGGCGATACGCCCGAGACGCTGCATGCGCGCATTCAGGTGCAGGAGCATATTCTGTATCCCGCGGCCATTCTTTCCGCTGTTTCCCGCCTTTGAGGCGTGGAGTGTCGTAGGGTAGGGAGGCATGGCCCGAGACTCGGAGCGGTGTGTGTGCGGTCTGTTCCCGCGCCCTCGCCGCCGTCTTGTGTGCCACGGCAGATAACAAACGTCCCGTCGCGCCGGAGAGGACCGCGAACGGGACGGATTGTTAGGGTAGCGGGTTGTGACTTGAGGCTCAGCGAGAGCTTTCGGTGGCAGTGCTGTCTTCGACGCCGTTTTTGAAGCGTTCGAAAACGCCGCGGGGATCATCCGGCGATTGCCTGAGAGCCTCGAAAATGCGATCGCGCATCTCCAAGGCCGCTTGGAAGGCGGCTTCTTCGCTACCGTACTGCCGGTCGGAGAAATATTTGGTGAATTGATTCCACTTGCGGCAGATGCTCAATCTCCATCCCTGAAACGAAGTCGTTTCGTAAGTATAGCGGGTGATATTTCGCTGTGTCATGGGTGTTATAATTGGGTTCTGTTAATATCCGATACATTGGTATCGGGTGTCCCCAATATGGCACGCAAAGACAGAGCTCTTCAACCTAAATAGCTATCTGTTTTGGGATGTTACGTCAAACGAGAAAAGCGGGATTGCGCGTTTGCGCAATCCCGCTGAATAATTGATAGATGTATCGCTGCGGTTTACTCGCAGCAGGGCTTGGCCAGCACCTTGCGGAGGCGGGCGAAGCGGGGCAGAGCCTGGACGGTCTTCATGCCCGTGTCACCCTGGATGAGGGGCAGAGCGTAGTCGATGAAGCCCATCTCGATGCCGTTGCCGGCAGCGTTGATCCACTCGCGGGGCACCTTGCGCTCGAAGTTAGCCACCTTTTCGAGGGGCAGGAGCTTGGTGTTGCACACGTACTGACCGTACAGGTTGTTGCGCTCGAAGGCAACCATCTTGTCGGTGTCACCGTCCACAGCGGCGGTCACAGCGGTCTTACCGGCGAGGTAAGCTTCCATGGCGTCGGTGGTGGAGGCAAGGTGCGTGGCGCAGCGCTGGAGCAGGGAGGGCTCGATGGCGCGCACCTTGGCGGAGGTGATGCGCTGGCGAACGATGTCCGCGAGCTTGTTGGCAAGACCGCCGAGCTGGGCGTGGCCGAAGCCGTCGTTGCCGTTGGTCTTGGCCTGGGAGATGAAGTTGCCGTCCTTGTCGTGGATGCCTTCGGAGACAACGACGAGGCACTTGTTAGTGGCGTTGTAGATGCGCTCCACGTCATCGAGGAACTGGTCCATGCTGAAGTCCACCTCGGGGAGGTAGATGAGGTCGGGACCGGCACCGGCGTAGGAAGCCAGAGCGGCGGCGGCGGTCAGCCAGCCGGCGTGGCGGCCCATCACTTCGATGATGGTGACCATGCCCGTGTCGTAGCAGCAGGCGTCGTGCTTCACCTCCATGCAGGAGGTGGCGATGTACTTGGCGGCGGAGGCATAGCCGGGGCAGTGGTCCGTGCCGAAGAGGTCGTTGTCGATGGTCTTGGGAATGCCCATCACGCGGCACTCATAACCGGACTTCTGCATGAACTTGGAAATCTTGTTGCAGGTGTCCATGGAGTCGTTACCGCCGTTGTAGAAGAAGTAGCGGACGTCGAACTTCTTGAAGCACTCGAGAATCTTCTCGTAATCGGTGGGATCCACATCGGGGTCCTTCATCTTGTAGCGGCAGGTGCCCAGGGCGGAGGAGGGGGTGAACTTCAGCAGTTCAAGCTCCACGGGGTCTTCCATACCCATGTCGTAGAGGTTCTGGTTGAGCACGCCCGTGATACCGTTGGCCGCGCCGAGAACGCGCGTAATCTGGGGGCAATTGAGAGCGGTTTGCACAGCGCCGAGAACGCTGGCGTTAATCACAGCGGTAGGACCACCGGACTGACCGATAATGCAAGCACCTTTGAGTTCTTTCATAACAGGATTCTTTTTAACCCCGCACGCGCGGGACGCGCCATTCTACACGCTTTATTTTCATTTGGCAAGCAAAATCCCCGTGAAAGGGGCGAATTTTGTGAGATAAATGGGGATTTGTAGATTTACTATGTACTAGGTACTATGTACTATTTTTGA
>JAKSOV010000101.1 GCA_024405415.1 Akkermansia sp. | reverse complement strand
TAAATAGTACCTAGTACATAGTACCTAGTAAATCCCGACAAATTCTCATTTGTCGGGCAACCGTACTTACAAATTCCCCACAATCTCATTCACAATCGTCTCCTCGCTCACGAGGCGTCCCTTGCCTTCGGCACCGCAGGCGAGGGTGCCGCATTCCTCCGGGCCGATGATGCGGTGGCCGCGCTCGGCAAGGGTGCGGACGTTGGCTTGGGTGGCGGGGTGGTCCCACATGTTGCCGTTCATGGCGGGGAAGATGAGAACGGGAGCGCGGTTGGCGAGGTAGAGGCTCGTGAGGGCGTTCGGAGCCAGCCCTTGCGCCATGCAGGCAATAGTGTTGGCCGTGGCGGGCACGATGGCCAGCAGGTCGGCCTTCTGCGCCAGCTCGATGTGGACGGGCACCCACGACTGCGTCTCGTCCTCGAAACTGCAGATGACGGGGTTGCGCGAGAGGGTCTGCAGCGTGAGCGGGGTGACGAAGTGCAGCGCGGCGGGCGTGCAGACGCAGTGGACCTCATGCCCCAGCTTGACGAGGCGGGAGGCTACCCCCGCCGCCTTGTAGGCGGCGATGGAGCCCGTGATACCGAGAACGATGCAGGACATCGAAATTGATGATTTAGCACTTCGTGGGGTCGAACTCCACAATCATGTTGATTTCCACAGCCACGCCCAGGGGGAGGCTGGGCACGCCCACGGCGGAGCGGCTGTGGGCGGCACAGGGCCCGAAGAGCTCCACCAGCAGGTCGGAGGCACCGTTGAGCACCTTGGCCTGGTCGGTGAAATCGGGCGTGCAATTCACAAAGCCGTTGACAGCCACAATCTTGGTGACGGGGGCAAAGCTGCCCAGCTCACCCTGAATGACAGCGAGGCGGTTGAGGATGGCACAGGCGGCGGCCTTCTGGCCGTCCTCCACGCTCACGTCCTTGCCGAGCTTGCCGTAGTAGGCCTCCTCACCGTTGACGGAGATGCCGCCGGAGAGGTGCAGGTAGTTGCCGGTGCGGATGCACTGGACATAGGAGCCGACGGGCTTCGGGGCGGGGAAAAGTTTCAGACCTTTCGCTTCGAGAACAGCAGTATTAAGTTCCATAATGATAAAAAGGATTGTAGCTGGGGCCAGCATACACGCCCCCGCCGCCGATTACAAGGCGAAAAAACGGTCTGACCTGCCGGTCAGACCGTTTCTTCATATCCCGCGCCGTCAGGCGCGCAAACTGATTGATTTGTACATTCTCATCACTGGCGGGAGTAGTTGCCGGGGTCCTGCGTGATGGTGACATCGTGCGGGTGGCTCTCCTGCAGACCGCCGGAGGTGATGCGCACGAAGCGGGCGTGGTCGCGGAGGTCGGCGAGCGTCTTGGAGCCGAGGTAGCCCATGCCGCTGCGGATACCGCCCACGAGCTGGAAGATGACATCGGCGAGCATACCCTTGTAGGGCACGCGGGCTTCCACACCCTCGGCCACCATCTTGCCGCTGGCGTTCTGGCCGTAGCGGTCGCCGGAGCCGGCACGCATGGCGCCCAGAGAGCCCATGCCGCGGTAGGTCTTGAAGTTGCGGCCCTGGTAGTGCACCACGGCACCGGGGCTTTCCTCACAACCGGCGAGCATGCCGCCGAGCATGATGAGATCGGCACCGGCGGCCAGCGCCTTCACGGCGTCGCCGGAGTAGCGGATACCGCCGTCGGCAATCACGGTCACACCCGCGGGGCGGGCGACCTTGGCCACCTCCTGAATGGCGGTGAACTGGGGCATACCCACGCCGGAGATGATGCGGGTGGTGCAAATGGAGCCCGGGCCCACGCCCACCTTGATAGCGGAGGCACCGGCGGAAATGAGGTCGCGGGCGCCGTCCTGCGTCACCACGTTGCCGGCGACGACGGGCTTGCCGAGCTCACGGAGCTTTTCGATGACGTGCAGCACGCGGCTGGTGTGGCCCGTGGCGGCATCGATGAAGAGGGCATCCGCACCGGCCTCGATGACGGCCTGGGCGCGGTCATAGAACTCGGGGCCGGGGCCCACGGCGGCGCCGCAGCGCAGGCGGCCGAGCTCGTCCTTGGTGGATTCACCGAAGGCTTCGCGCTTGCGGATATCCGTGTCGGTGATGAGGCCGGCGAGGCAGCCGTTCTCATCCACCAGCGGCAGCTTTTCGATGCGGTTGCGGTAGAGGATGGAGCGGGCCTCCTCGGGCTTGGTGTCGGGCTTGCCGGTGATGAGGCGAGCGATGGGGGTCATCACATCCGCGACGGTGAGGGTATCGAGGTTGTGGCCGTCAAACACGCGCATGTCGCGGCCCGTGATGATGCCCTCGAGCTTGTTGCCTTCGCCCACGACGGGGAAGCCGGAGAAGCCGTGCTCGAGCATGATGCTCTTCACCTGGCTGAGTCGCATGCTGCTCGTCACGGTGATGGGCTTGGTGATAACGGCGTTTTCAAAACGCTTCACCTTGGCCACCATGGCGGCCTGGTCGTCAATGCGGTTGTTGCGGTGGATGACACCCAGACCGCCTTCACGCGCCATGGCAATGGCCATGTCGACCTCCGTCACCGTGTCCATCGGCGCAGAGAGGATGGGGAGGCGCAGGGGGAAACCCGCGCAGAGTTGGGAAGAGGGGTCGGCCTCGCCGGGGAGAATCGTGCTCAGGCAAGGCAGCAGGAGCACGTCATCAAATGTAAGTCCAAGCTGAATTTCTGCCATAGCGGAGATTATAACGGATACGCGCTTTTTGCAAGACTTTTTTGGATTTGTGATAGGGGATTTTTGATTTTTGATCCCTGTACGCCTCTCCGTTGAATATCTATACATTCCGAATTTGCACTTTTTTGCCGGGGGACGGCATCCGACGGGGTGCCGTAGCAAAGCCTTGTGCAAATGTCTTGCTTCGCGCTTGCGCGCGGAGAGCGGTTGGGCTACAATGGAGGCATGAGCTATGATTTGATTGTCATCGGCGGCGGGCCGGCGGGTTATGTCGGTGCGATTCGTGCGGCACAGATGGGCAAGAGTGTCCTCTGCGTGGAGCGCGGGCGCATGGGCGGCACCTGTCTCAACCGCGGCTGCATCCCGACCAAGGCTCTGCTGAAGAACGGCGAGGTGTACGCCACCATGGCGCAGCGCGCCGCCGAGTTCGGCATCGGCACGGGTGAGCTTACGCTGGATTGGGGCAAGGTGATTGCCCGCGCGCAGGGCATCAGCAAGCGCCTCTCCGACGGCATCTCCTTCCTCTTCCGCAAGCACAAAATTGCAAGCGCGGTGGGCGAGGCCCGCATCACCGCCCCCGGCAAGGTGAGCATCACCGCCGCAGACGGCAGCGTGACCACGGCCGAGGCCGCGCATATCCTCATCGCTACGGGCGCCCGCACGCGCGAGGTACCCGCCTTCCCCTTCAACGGCCGCACCATCATCGGCAGCACGGAGGCGCTGAACCTCCCGCAGCGCCCCGAGAGCATGCTGGTCATCGGCTCCGGCGCCATCGGCACGGAGATTTCCTACATCTACCACAGCTTCGGCACGCGCGTGACACTCATCGAGGCGCAGCCCCGCCTGCTACCCAACGAGGATGACGACGTGTCCGCCGCGATCGAGCGCTCCCTGCGCGGGCAGGGCATCACCTGCCACACGGGCGCCGTGGTGCAGAGTCTCACGGAGAATGAGCAGGGCGGCGTCACCGCCACGCTCAGCACGGCGGACGGCGGCACGCAGACCCTCACGGCGGATGTCTGCCTCGTCGCGGTGGGTGTGGTACCCGTGGTGCCCGAGGCCCCGGGGCTGGAGCTGACGGAGCGCGGTTTCATCAAGACGGACGACCACTACCGCACCAACCTTTCGGGCGTGTATGCCGCGGGCGACTGCATCGGCGGCATCATGCTGGCCCACACGGCCTCCTATGAGGCAGTGCAGGCAGTGGAGGGCATGTTCCGCGAGGACTACCTGCCCAAGCGCCCCGTGCATGTGCCCGGCTGCACCTACTGCCACCCGCAAGTGGCGAGCATCGGTAAGCGCGAGCGCGAACTGAAGGATGCGGGCGTGGCCTACAAGGTCGGCAAGTTCCCCTTCCAAGCCATCGGCCGCGCCGTGACGGAGGGTAAGACGGAGGGCTTTGTGAAACTGCTGTTCGGCGCGGAGCACGGCGAGCTGCTGGGCGCGCACTTGGTGGGAGAGAACGCCACGGAGCTGATAGCCGCGCCGGGCCTGGCACTGACGGGCGAGATGACGGACGAGGACTTGGACGCCATGATTTACGCCCACCCCACGCTGGCCGAGGCTCTGCACGAGGCCGTGCTGGCTGCGGACGGCAGGGCCATCCACGCGTAAGACACCCTGACCATTTTTCCGAAAAACTACCTGTAGCTGATATGGCACGCAAGTTTTACTACGATGACGGCAACGAGAAGCACGGCCCCGTGAGCGGGGACGAGCTGGTGCGTCTCCGCGCAGAGGGCACCATCAACGACGAGACCTGGGTGCGCCGCGAGGACAACGGCACGTGGCGCCCCCTCGGCACCGTGGATCTGCACGCGGAGGAGGAAGAAGCCCGCAACCCCTCCCTGCTGGGCGTGCTGCGCCGCAGCGGGTTGCTCTGGCCCGCGGTGCTCTTCGTGCTGGGTGCGGCCGCGGTCGTCATTCTCATGATGGGGCTCATTGCGGTGTTCTGGCCGCTCATCGGCGCCATTGTGCTGCTGTGGCTCTTCATGAAAATCGGCGACAGCATGAGCCGCTGACGCCCCCACTCTCCCGATTGCTATGCTGACTCTCGCTACCTCCCTGCCGTATGACCAGACGCCGCTCTTCTGGGGCTGCTCGGTCTTCGCCACCATCGTAGGCGCCATTGCCGGTGCCACGGCCTTCAGCCGCCACAACATGGATTTGGTGGGTATTCTCGCTTGCGGTACCATCGCGTCGTTGGGCGGCGGTACGGTGCGCGACATCCTGCTCTCGGGCTTTGTGCGCGCCAACGGCACGCCCGTGACGGTGTATTGGATGACGGAGCCGGATGTGGAGTTCCTGTGGCAGGCGCTCATCACCTCATTCATCATCTTCATCCTTGCGCGCTTCCTCAAACAGCTGCCCGCAGGTACCATCCGCATTGCGGACGCCTTTTCCATGGCCTTCTTCTCGCTGCTGGGCGCGGCGAAGTGTTACTACCTCGGTTGCCCTGAGATTGTGTGCATCTGCATGGGCGTGACCACGGGCGTGGCGGGCGGCGCGCTGCGCGATGTGCTGACGGGCAATGTGCCCTACGTCTTCCGCTCCAACGAGGTGTATGCCTCGGCCAGCTGCGCGGGCTGCTGCGTGTTCATCTTCATGATGCTGCTGGGCATCCACATCAACGTGTCCTTCATCACGGGCACGGCGGTGGTCTTCATCACCCGCATGGTAGCCATCCGCCTCAACTGGCGCGTCCCCTCCTACCAACCGCTGTTTGAGGCCGGGAAACAGCAGAAACCTTAATTCGGCGGAGCGCGACAAATGAGAATTTGTCGGGATTTACTAGGTACTATGTACTAGGTACTATTT
>JAKSOV010000100.1 GCA_024405415.1 Akkermansia sp. | reverse complement strand
CCGGCAGCAGCGTGGGCATGGAGCACCTCTCCGGCCCCGTGGGCATCGGCAACTATCTGTTCCGCATGCTGGAGGCTCCCGGCGGTTGGATGCTCATCCTTTGGTTCGCCGTGGTGCTCAATGTGAACCTCGCTGTGCTCAATATCCTGCCGCTGCCCATTGTGGACGGCGGGCATGTGGTGCTCGGCACGCTGGAGCTGATTTTCCGCCGCCCCGTGGGCGGCAAGGTGTTGGATTGGATTCAGAACGGCTTCGTCTTTGTGCTCATGGCCTTCTTCCTCTTTGTCACCTTTAAGGACGTGGGCGACATCGTGGGTGGTGCCGCGGAGAAGTCGGAGAGCCTGCCCTCGCCCGTGTTCAACGCGGAGTGAACGGAGTTTAACCTTGATAAAATCGGCATTTCTGCCATAATGGGCGCACATCCATGTTGAACGAGGAAGTCATCACGAAGGCGGAGACCGCCGCCATTCAGATTCCCGCCGGTAATGCCCTCATCCTGCCGGAGGGGTCGCGCATCTACATCACCCAAAAGCTGGGCAACACCATCACCGCCGCGACGGATGTGGGCCTCGTGCGCATCTCCCGTGTGGAGGCGGCGCGCGCCGGCATCATTCCCGAGGAGGAGGGTGTGGAGGAATCTGATGAGAATCTGACGCTGGAGGAACGCGTTTGGAAGGTGCTCGGCGGCATTGTGGACCCTGAAATTCCCGTGGATATCGTGAACCTCGGCCTTGTGTACGGGGTGGAGGTGATTCCGCAGAAGGAGGGCGGCGCGCAGGTCAACGTGCAGATGACGCTCACCGCCCCCGGTTGCACCATGGGCCCGCACATGATGGCGGAGGCCGAGATGGGTATCTACGCGCTGGACGGCGTGGGCGGTGTGAATATCGAGTTTGTGTGGGACCCGCCGTGGAATCAGGAGATGATGACGGAGGAAGCCCGCATGCAGTTGGGTATCGAATAAGTTTTTGACGATGGGCAAGGTGCAGATAGAGCTGACGGAGCAGGAAATGCGCCAACTCGCAGAGTTGTGCGCCATGGGCCTCACCGTGCTCGGCCAAGCCATGCCCGATACACGCGATGCCCGCGCCGATGCGTGGCACCGCCTCATGGTCGGCCTGTTGGAGGCGGCGCGATCAGCCCCATCGGTGGCTCGCGACATGGAGTTTAACCCCGACTGCGGTTATTGGTTCTTCAAGCGCCCCTATGTGGACAAGGCTTTTTACTCGGACGTGATGGACGAGTACCGAGACTCCGTCTTTTGGGAGGAGCTGGTGGCCCGCATGGCCTCGCAGAGCCTCGCGGACAGCGTGGGGCAGGAGGAGGCGGACATGCTGCCGCCCGAGGAGCGCGCCCGCCGCACCTCCGCCGTGGAGAAAGCTCTGTGGAATGAGGTGACGCGCCACGGCATCGACCGCCTCATGTTCCTGTTGCCGGAGGGGGAGAGCTGAGATGCTGCACCGCGCCCCCCTGCGCCGCCCGCACCATGCGGAGCTGTTGGCTGCGTGCCTTCTGGCGCTGGCGCCCGCGCTGCTGCTGTCGGTGTTCTATTGGTTCACCGCGCCCAACTGGGATGTCGTGCTGCTGCATCTCTTTGCCGTGGTGCTTTTGGCCTTGCCTTTGCCCCCGCTGGCGGTCGCCTGTTTCGGCACGCGCAGTCTGCAGGTGGAGCATGCGGGCGTGGTGATGGGCACCTTTTGGGGCAAACGCCCGCTGCGCCTGCTTGTGTGGAAGGCGGAGCAGGTGCGCGCTTTCGACTGGGAATATGACGGGCGGCAGACCTACGCCTTGCGGCTGTTGATTCAACGTCGACCGGGGGAGAAGCCCGCGATGATGACGGTGATGCATACGGAATCCCCGTATCTCGCCGCCGCCGTGTGGCGGGATTTGGAGCTGCATTACCCCGGCAGCGGTCTGCGGAGCGAGGCCCCCGGTGCGGAAGCTCCCACTGCCCGCGGCTCCCGCTTGGCGGGGCTGTCGGCACTCCTGTGCGGCGCTGTATTGGCCGGTGCCGTTTTTGCCCCGGTGCTGCAACCTCTGCGTATCGCGGCGTTCGGGCGCACAACCCCCGCCGTCATCACGGCACTGCAATGGGACTCCTCGGAGAAGGGGAGTACCTATCATTTGGAGGTGTGTTCCGCAGGGGCGGATGCGCCGCGTCGCAGTGCCTCGGCCTTCCCGCAGACGGCACCCTTGCCGCAGGTGGGGCAGACGCTTGCGGCGCTGTGGTCAGATGATACCGCCGTGTTTTACACCACGGATGAGGTGTTGCCGTTCCTCATGCCTCTGCCGTGGAGCGCGGCTTGCCTCCTGCTGATGGGCTTGGGTCTCGCCCAGCTTTACCCCCGCCGTCGGGGACGAAAAAGCCCGAAGCCTTGTCGGCTTCGGGCTTGAAAAAAACGTTGCGGATGGTTTTACTCCGCCAGCATGTCCTCCACGCTGATACCGGCGGTGCAGGGCGTCTGCATGTCGCAGTCGCAGCGCTCGCAGGGGTGACAGGGCGTGTGGTTGGTGCAGATGCGGTGTCCCTCGCCGAGCGGGGCGTAGCGGTCCGCCGCGCGGCTCGCCATGATGACGGTGCAGCGGGCCCCGCCGATAGCAGCCAGTTGGGGCAGCAGCCCATCTACGGCGTACAGGCGGGAGGAGGCGTTGAGGTGGTCGGCTACCTCCTCGGCGGGGAGAATGAGGGCCTCCACCCCGAGTGCGGCAGCCATCGCTTCCGCGCGCTCGCGGTCGGCGGGCAGGGCCAGCAGGCGGGGTTTGATGGGGAGGCGCGAGACGAGTTCCGCCCATTTCTCCTGCTGCCAAGCGTCTGCGGAGCCGAGGGTGGAGAAGGGGGCAATGTAGGTGGACGTTGTCTCCGCCTGTTCCGTCTGCGGGTAGGCGGCGGATGTATCGAGGAAGTGGCCCTGCGAGAGCAAGTGCAGGTAGTCTTCTGCGGCGTGGCGGGGGTGTCCGCAGTTGAGCCGAGATATGCGCTTCCTGAACGCGCGCTTCTGCTTTGCCAGCGGGTTCTCCGCAAAGCCGCTCACGTACATAGGCATGAGGTGTTGCAAGTCGCGGAAAACGCGCTTGTTCTCGCTGAACATGAAGAGGTAGTCGAAGGGGCCGTCCTTGTAGATTTCGTCGGCATCCAACTGCTGAAGAAGCGAGGTCTCGCCGTCCGTGGTGGCGGTGTGGCTGATGATGTCCTGCCGTTGCCAGAATGCCTGCTGCTCCTTGGGGCAGATAAGGGTGAGCTGGGCGTCGAAACGGCTGGCTTTGAGCACGCGCAAGGCGGGCAATGTGAGCACAGCCTCTTCAAATCGCTCAGGAACGCAGATGATGATGCGGAAGGGAAGACGCATGTTGGCCTTAGCCACCGCATTCACGTCGTCATCCTGCTTGGGCGCGAAATTGTCCGTCGCCTTCCAGCGGTGGTGCATCCAGAAACCGTCAATGATGTCCTCCTTCAGGCATTTTTCCAGAGCTTTGTTGACTTCAAGCGTAATCGCAGCCAAGCTCTCACAGCCCTCGGGCAGCTTGATTTTTTGGCTCACAACCGCCTCCCACTTGCCGAGGCCACGGTTGCGCGTGTAGACGGAGAAAAGAATGCCCATGCCCTTGCAGCGCTTGTGGAGCAGCGCGGGCAGGGGGGTGGTGCCCGTCACTTTGCCGAAGTAGGGCACAAAGATACCTTCCTGTGTGAACTGGTCGCTGAGCACGCCCAGCAGACCGCCCGTGCGGGCCAGTTTGAGCACGGCGCGCAGCCCTGCCTCCTTGCTGAACATTTCGCTGCCGTAGCGCGTGCGGGATTTGAGCACCAGGTCCTCCAACAGCGGGTTGGAGAGCTTGCGGTACATGCAGCCGAAGTGTTCAATCTCGGGGAAATAGGGGCGGATGCGGGCGAGAATCTCCCAGTTTCCGGCATGCGGCACGCAGGAGATAGCCGTATGGCCGCCGAGACCTGCGTCGCGGAAAATCTCGCGCCCTTCCACGCTGATGGCTCGCGCAGCCTCGCGGTCGGAGAGAATGCCCGTTTTGAGCGAGCAGGCCAGGTTCATGCTGGTGCGTACCATGTTGCGGCGCACCAGCGGGCGCAGCTTGTCCGCGCGCAGCATCGGATCTACCACGATGCGGAAGTTGCGAGCGACGATGCGGCGGCGAGACGGGAAACAGATCCACACCAGATAGCCGATGCCGCGCCCGATGAGCGCAACGACACGGATATCCGAGAGGTACAGCAAACCGTAGAAGGCCTTGTACGTCCACAGACCGATATACTGACCGATGCTCGGCTTAACGCTGGTTTCGTTCCTCTCGTCGCTCATGGCAGCCGCTCGCTATCAGTTGAAGGTGTAGAGGCGGGGAATGTAGAAGGGCTTGCGGGTATAGGGGTCCCACACCTTGTCACCCACCTTGGCGTTCGTGTAGTCGAGCTGGTAGTGAGGAGCGTAGGGGGAGGTGATGACGCCCGCGAACTCGCAGGGTAGGCCGTAGGGAATGCCGTCAGCGGCCGTTTCAATGCGGTTCATCAGCGCACCTGCGGGGGGCAGGGCATTCGGATCAATCTTGACCCAATTGTTGGAGGCGGGCTGGCCGTTGTTGTCGGCGATGACGTGCGGGGGGCGCTCTCCGGGGTAGACGTCACGGGTGAAATGCCCCGCCACCTGCTGGAAAATGCAGGAGGAGAGCGTCAGGGCGCTGAAGGCAGCGGCAACGGCAAGTGTCATGCGATGTGCTTTCATAATGATGTGCAGTGTGTTAGTTTGAAGGGGAATAGGGGACGAGTGTGACGTGGCGGTTATCGGCACTGCTGCCGCCGTCGACGAAGACGGGACAGTAATGGTGTTCGAGAATCTGCTCGCTGATTTCCGGATAGCAGGTGAGAAGGGATTCCACGGCCGGCTTGAGCATCATCACATGCCGCTGGGGAATGGGGATGCTGCCGATGCTGCCGCCCTTGGGCATGCTGCCCAAAATGGGCTCGCCGCCTTGGAACTCAACCTTCAGCTCGGGCGTGCCGAGTTTGTTCTCTTGGGAGAAGGTAAGATTGACAGCTGTTGTCTGGTGCATATTGGCCCCCATGATGCGGTCGAACACCAGCTCCAGATAACCGTTATGAATGCGCGCAGCCACCCCCTGACAATGCGTGATGATGGAAAAGATGCCCGTCTGGCGCATGCGGCAGGTTTCGCGCAGGTAGCGGTTCAGCTCCGCTTCGGTGATGGTTACCGGCTCCCCGTTGGCATTGCGGATAATGGCGGCGAGGTCTCGCGCGGCGGCATTGTCTTCATAGCCTGCGACATCCCGCAAATCCTGCGGAATCCACATCCGCACGAGCAACAGGAGAAGAAGGGCCGTGAAGCTGAGGAAGAGCCCGCCGGAGATGAGCACCCACAGATTGATGGCGCGGCGCAGACGGCGCAACAGGCTGTGGAGCGTGAGCTCCCCCTGTTCTTCTTCCTCAACCTCTTCCTCTTCTTCTTCGTGGGAGAAGAGGGTGCGCTGCATCAGGTTCTCTCCCTCAGCAGAGGGATGGAACAGAAAGCCCCACAGAGAACGGTCCGCCGCCTCCCTCTTGTGTTTGCGCTTTTTGTTGACTGCTGCTGCCATGGTTGCTTGCCTACAACTCGGGCTATTATAGCCCCGCAGCCTAAGTTTGCAAAGGAAAAAACACGTCACAAGGGGCCTGATGCTTAACTTTCTTTAAGGAAAGGCGGATGGAATGATACAGATGCTCGACAAATGAGAATTTGTCGGGATTTACTAGGTACTATGTACT
>JAKSOV010000010.1 GCA_024405415.1 Akkermansia sp. | reverse complement strand
ATAGTACCTAGTACATAGTACCTAGTAAATCCCGACAAATTCTCATTTGTCGAACTGCGTTCCTTCGGGCCGCACTTTACGCTTTCCTTCCGCGCGCGTTTGTGCTAAATAATGCCTGTTATGGACTTAGAGGAACGCGAAATCAGCGCAGAAACCATCACGCCGTACTTCGAAGAATACTTCGGACACAAGCCCACCGTCATTTCCGCCTCCCCCGGCCGTGTGAACCTCATCGGTGAACACACGGATTACAACGAGGGTTTTGTCATGCCCATGGCGCTCAACAACATCAATGTCATCGCCATCGCCCCCTCCCCCACGGGCAAGCACCGCTGGATCGGCGGCATCGGCGAAGAGATGATTGAGCTCGACCCCGCCGAGACGGACAAGCCCGGTGAACCTTTCTGGACGAACTACGTGCGCGGCGTCATCACGATGCTCGGCCGCCGCGGCATCAGCGTTCCCGCCGTGGATATGCTCATCGACTCCAACGTGCCGCGCGGCGGCGGCCTGTCCTCCTCCGCCGCCTTCGAGGTGTCCGCCTGCACGGCGTTTGCCGCCCTCTGCGGCGCGGATGTCACACCCACGGACCGCGCCCTCATCGGCCAGGCCACGGAGCATGAGTTCGTGAACGTGCCCTGCGGCATCATGGACCAGTTCATCTCCGCCAACGGTCGCAAGGACCACGCGCTGATGCTGGACTGCAAAGACCTTTCCTACAAGCTCGTGCCGATGACGGACCCCACCGTCAGCGTGCTCGTCATCGACTCCGCCGTGAAGCACTCCCTTGCCGACGGCGGTTATGCCGCCCGCCGCAAGAACTGCGAGGACGCCTGCACCATCCTCGGCGTGTCCTCCCTGCGCGGAGCCACGCTGGAGATGCTGGAGGCCAAGAAGGCCGAGCTCGGCGACCTCTGCTACCGCCGCGCCCGCCACGTCATCGGCGAAAACCTGCGCGTGGCCGCCTTTGCGGAGGCCGTGGCCGCGGGTGACTGGAACGCCGCGGGTGTCGCCATGCGCGGCTCCCACGCCTCCCTGCGCGATGATTTTGAAGTCTCCTGCGCCGAGGTGGACACCCTCGTCTCCCTTGCCGACAGCATCCCCTCCGCCGCGTCCGTGTACGGCGCGCGCATGACGGGCGGCGGCTTCGGCGGCTGCATCGTGGCACTCGTCAAGTCCGACGACGTGCAGCAGGTGGCCGAAGAGATGATTGAGGCCTACCGCAACGCGCTGGGCATCGAAACCGCTTACCTCATCACCCGCCCGGGCGAAGGCGCCCGAGTGTTGTATCAGGCGTAAATCTGAAATCAGCAGCCTTTAGGGATTTACAAATTACAAATTATAAATTACAAATTTTTAGAATTTGGCTCGCTTCGCTCGCATGAGAAGAAACTCGGTCTGACGGACCGTCAGACCGAGTTCTTGAGAACGCGCCGCAGGCGCGCTAACTTCCCAATTTGTAATTTGTAATTTGTAAATTGTAATTCTCATGATACGTTTCCAACAAAAATAAAACAACTAATACCATGAAACAACTCATGTACCTCCCCGCGCTCGTGGCGATGCTTGGCACCGCCATGGCGCAGGAAACGGCCGAAGCTACGGCGGAAGCGAGCGCGCTTGCCCCGTGGGAGATGGTGGTGTTCTGCCTCGTCGTTGTCGGCGTCATCGGTCTCGGTATCTGGAAGTCCGGCGACTCGAAGGAAACCGAAGAAGAAAAGAAGGAAAAGGGCGCCGCGGATTACTTCCTCGCGGGCCGCGGGCTGAGCTGGTGGCTCGTGGGCTTCTCCCTGCTCGCCGCCAACATCTCCACGGAGCAGTTCGTGGGCATGAGCGGTCAGGCAGCCGACTGGCTGGGTCTCGCCATTGCCGGTTATGAATGGCTCGCCGCCATCGTGCTGGTGATTGTGGCCTTCACCTTCCTGCCCATGCTGCTCAAGCGCGGCGTGTTCACCATCCCGCAGTTCCTCGAGGAACGCTACAACGGTGTCTCCCGCGTGACGATGGCTCTCGTCAACCTCCTCATCCTCGTGGGTGTGCCCACCGCTACCGTGATTTACGCGGGTGCGAATGTCGTGGCTGTGTACTTCGGTCTGCAGGTGTGGCAGGGCTGCCTCATCATCGCGGCCTGCGCCACGGTGTATGTCTATGTCGGCGGTCTGAAGGCCTGCGCATGGACGGACCTCATCTGGGGTGCCGCGCTCATCGTGGGCGGCGGCGTGGTGGCGTACTTCGCCATCGCGGCTCTCGGCTCCATGGACATCGCCTCCGCGGCGGGGCAGAAGCTGATGGACACCGCGACCGTTTCCTCCGGCGCCACGGCGGATGCCATGCAGAGCACGGGTTGCTCCTTCTGCGACGGTCTCCACCGCCTCTGGACGCTCAATGACGGCGACGGCGGTGCTGCTGTGAACGGCATCGGCGGCAAGCTGCACATGATTCGCCCTGCCAACGACCCCGTGATGCCCTGGACGGTGTACCTGCTGGGTCTCTGGATTCCCAACTTCTTCTACTGGGGTCTCAACCAGTACATCATGCAGCGCACCCTTGCCTCCAAGAGCTTGGAAGAAGGTCAGCTCGGTGTGGTGTTCGCCGCGTTCCTCAAGCTGCTCATCCCCTTCGTGGTGATTATCCCCGGCATCCTTGCCTACAACCTCTTCCGCGACGACCTCTCGTCTTTGGCCGATAAGAACACCGCCGCCGTGGTGACCAAGGCCGAGGCTGACGCCGCTGCCACGGGCAAAGCCGTCATCTACAACCTCAACGCCAGCCGCCTCATCCGCACGGATTCCGCTGCCGAGGCTCTGGAGATGGTGAAGCACAACGCCGAGGTTGCCTCCGCGAGCGACGCCATCACCAAGATTACCGAGCTGGGCGAGCAGCTCGCCGCCATCCCCGCTGCCAACATCGGCGAGCGCGCGGAAGTCGCCCAACACATCATGGAGGTCGAAGCCGATGTCACCAAGGCTGCTCGCGCCGATGAAGCCCACTTCATCGTGACCTCCTCCCTCGCCGCCTACCACTACGACTCCGCCTTCGCCACGCTGCTCAAGCGTCTGCTGCCCGGCACGGGCTGGGCGTGGTTCGTGCTGGCGGCTCTGTTCGGCGCAGTGGTCAGCTCGCTGGCCTCCATGCTCAACTCCGCCTCCACGCTGTTCACCATGGATATCTACGGCAAGGCCAAGGAAGTGTGCGGCTCCCCCGCCTCCCCCACGCAGCTCGTGGCCGTCGGTAAGGTGGGCGTGTTGGTCTGCGCGCTCATCGCTACGGCGATTGCGCCCTTCCTCGACAACCCCGCCTTCGGCGGCATCTTCACCTTCATTCAGGAGTTCCAGGGCTTCCTGAGCCCGGGCGTGCTCGCCGTGTTCCTCTTCGGCTTCTTCGTGCCGAAGTGCCCGCGCGTGTTCGGCTGGCTCGGCATCGTGCTCGGTGCGGTGGCCTATGCCTCCTGCAAGTGGGTCATCCTGCCTGATTGGGCCTTCCTTGACCGCATGGCCGTCTCCTTCCTCGCGGTCTGTGTCTGCGGCCTCATCCTCACGCTGGTGAATATCGCCAAGGGCGGCGAAGCCGTTGTGCTGACGGACAAGGGCATCATCGAAATCAAGCCCTCTGCCCGCGCCAAGGTGTTCGGCATCATCGTGGTTATCCTCACGATTGCCCTCTACGCCATCTTCTGGTAAAGAGCGAGGTCCGACCTCTCACAACAAAACGGCTCGGCATGACGCCGAGCCGTTTTTTTGATTGGCGCGATAAACTGCTCATTTATCTCGCGTCCTCACAGCTCTCCGACAAGGGCCATCAATTCCTGCGGATTGAGTTGCAGGAGGAGCTTCTCCATGCCGCCGCCGAGGAGGGCGTCGGCCATCTCGCGCTTGCGGGTGAGCATGCGGTGGATGTTCTCCTCGATGGTGCCGCGGCAAATAAAGGGGTGGATGACCACGGGGTTCTTCTGGCCGATGCGGTAGGCCCGGTCGGAGGCCTGATTCTCCACCGCGGGGTTCCACCAGCGGTCGAAGTGGATGACATGGCGGGCGCGCGTGAGCGTCAGCCCCGTGCCCGCAGCCATGAGGGAGAGCACCATGAAGGGCGGGCCGCCCGCCTGCTGAAAAGCCTCCACACGCTGCTGCCGCTCCTCCAGCGGGGTGCCGCCGTGCAGCACCAGCCCGCTGCGGCCGAAGATGCCCGCCAAGTAGTCGTGCAGCGGCTCGATGACAGAGCGGTACTGCGTGAACACGAGGACGGCGTCGCCCGCCGCCGCCATGCGCTCGGCAAGGTAGCCGAGCTGCTGCATCTTGCCGCTCGCAGCGGGGTCGTAGGAAGGCTCGCCGAGGTACTGCGCGGGGTGGTTGCAAATCTGCTTGAGCCGGCCGAGGATGGGCAATACCAACGCAAGGCGGGCGGCGGGGTCGGGTTCGTTCACCACAGCGCGCAGGTTCTCCGTCTCGCGGCGGTAGAGCTGCACCTGCTGCGGGGTGAGCAGGCACCACGCGGGCTGCTCCGTCTTGGGCGGCAGCTCGGGCAGCAGGGCGGGGTTGCTCTTCAGGCGGCGCAGCAGGAAGGGGCGCACGATGCGGCGCAAGCCCGTGTAGTCGTTGCCCATGCGGCGCAGGTGAGCGGCAAAATCCTTAGCCTTGCCGAGCAGCCCCGGTGTCAGGAAATCGAAGAGACTGTGCAGCTCTGCGGGGGAGTTCTCCACGGGCGTACCCGTGAGCGCTACGCGCCGCGGGGAGCAGAGCTGCCGCACCGCTCGGCTGCGAGCACTGTCCGCATTCTTGATAGCCTGTGCTTCATCTAACACGATAGCGGGCAGCTCGGCGGCGGATAACAGCTCCGCCAAGCGCGTGGCCATGCCGTAGGTCGTGAGCGCCACATGGACACCCGCCAGCAGGGAGAGGGGGTCGCGGTGCAACCGCGCCGTATCCGCGGCGGAGAGAGCCTCGGGGTGCAGTAACCGCACCCTGAGCTGCGGGGCAAAGCGGCAAAACTCCTGCTGCCAGTTGGTGAGCAGGGAGGCAGGAGCCACAATGAGCGCCGCGCGCTCACCAAGCCCCCCCGCCGCATGCAGATGCGTGAGCCACGCCACCACCTGAATCGTCTTGCCCAGCCCCATATCATCCGCCAGACAGGCGCCGAAACCCGCCTCCGTCACGTTGAGCAGGAAGCGCACGCCCTCCTGCTGGTAGCAGCGCAGCGTGCCCCACAGCGCGGACGGCACCTGCGGTGCAACCTGCCCGATACGCAGGTGCTCCAGCGCGGCCGACAGCGCCTCGCTTGCCCGCACGCGAACGCCGTCCTCCGCAGGCGGCAGCCCTGCGGGGCGCTGTGTCTTAGGAGCCAGCAGCCAGCGCAAACCCGCCAGCAGCGGGATGCCGCCCGCCGCCATGCGTGCCGCCTGTCGCCAGCTGTCGAGCAGCTTTTGCAGGCGCTCGCGGTCCAGCCGCACCCACTCGCCGCGGAAACGCACCAAGCCGTCATCCTCCGACGCGAGCAGCTCCTCCAGCTCCGCCTCCGTCAGGTAGTGCTGCCCCAGCGCCACTTGCGGGATAAAACGCAGCAGCGAGCCGATGTTGAGCGCGGGGGCGCGGTCGCTCTTGCGGCCGTCCGCACTCTCTGCGGGATCGAGTTTCACCTCCAGCTCCACGCGGGGCGGGTAGGCCTTCCACAGGTTTACCACGCGCGTCTCAATGCCCGCCGCCTCCAACTGCGGAAGAGACTCCAAAAAAGCGTAGGCCTGCCGCGCGCTCCACGCACAGGGACGCATCACCGCCCCGCTGTCAATCAGCTCGCGCAGAAAAGGCACATCCTGCGCAGCCTCTTTGAGCGGGCGCAGCAGGGCCAGCAAGGCCGCCGTATCGCTTGCAAAAATCTTTTGGGCCAAGCCCAGCGGTGCGTGGCGCGGCTTGCCGTCCGCCCCCGCCTTGTGGATGAAGGTGGCCAGAAAAGCGAAGGGCGCGACATCCGCCCCCTCGCCCGCGTTTTCCGCCAAATGGAAACAGAGCGTGCCGAGCTGCCGCCAGCCCTCGCCGAGGCGCGAGAGCCACTCCTCCTCGCTGCACCAATCGCGCGCGGCGGCGCGTTGCAAGGCCTCCGCCAGCCCGCCGAACCACGCTTGCAGTGTACTCGCGCCGATAGGCACACCATGCAGCGGCGGCATGGCCTCCAACCACGCGACAGCCGTGGCGGCATCGGGCGACAAGGTAGCGGCGGAAACCTCCTCCCCACGGCGCAACGCGCGCAGGTAGCGCATGAGCTGCGCCTGCGCTCGCTCGCGCAACCACGCCATCGCAGGGCTTGCCCCCGCGGGCAGTCCATAGCGCACCATGTCCAGCAGGCCCGAGGCAGGGCGATAAGCCAACGCGCGCTCCAAGCGCGGCAAAGCCCCCGCGGGGCAAAGCCGCAGGCCGCCGTCATCCGTAGCTATCAGGTGAAGCTGCACGGCCGCATTGTAACGCAAGGCCCGCGGCCTGTAAAAAAGAAAATGCCGTGCGCCCCACCCCGCCGCGCGAATTGGCGTTGAAAATCCTGAGGTTTTGCGCTAGACTGGGCGCAACATGACAGAAACCACCTCTTACAAAGTCGCTGATATCGCCCTGAAGGATTGGGGCCGCAAGGAAATCACCATCTCCGAGTACGAAATGCCCGGTCTCATGGCCTGCCGCGAGAAGTACGGCCCCGCGCAGCCGCTGGCGGGGGTGCGCATCACGGGCTCGCTGCACATGACCATCCAGACCGCCATCCTCATCGAGACGCTCGTGGCCCTCGGTGCTGAGGTGCGTTGGGCCAGCTGCAACATTTTCTCCACACAGGATCACGCCGCCGCCGCCATTGCCGCTGCGGGCGTGCCCGTGTTCGCGTGGAAGGGCGAAACGCTCGAAGAGTACTGGGATTGCACGTGGAACGCCCTCTGCCACAAGGACGGCAAGGGACCGCAGCTCATCGTGGACGACGGCGGCGATGCCACGCTGCTCCTCCACAAGGGCTATGAGATGGAGAACGGCGACACGTGGGTGGACACACCCTCCGAGAGCGAGGAGGAGCGCGTCATCAAGGCTCTTTTGAAGCGCATCGCGGCAGAGCGTCCCGGCGTGTTCCATGCGTGGATGCCCGAGTTGAAGGGTGTGTCCGAGGAGACGACCACGGGGGTGCACCGCCTCTACCAGATGGAGCGCGACGGCCGCCTGCTCATCCCCGCCATCAACGTGAACGACTCCGTGACCAAGAGCAAGTTCGACAACCTCTACGGTTGCCGCGAGAGCCTGACGGACGGCATCAAGCGCGCCACGGACGTGATGATTGCCGGCAAGGTGGCCGTCATCTGCGGCTACGGCGACGTGGGCAAGGGCTGCGCGCAGGCACTGCGCGGGCTGGGCGCTCAGGTCATCGTGACGGAGGCCGACCCCATCTGCGCGCTGCAGGCCGCCATGGAGGGCTACCGCGTGCTGACGGTGGAGGACACGCTCGGCACGGGCGATATCTACGTGACCTGCACGGGCAACTGCGACATCATCACGCTGGAGCATATGGAGCAGATGAAGGACCAGGCCATCGTCTGCAACATCGGCCACTTCGACAACGAAATCCAAGTGTCGCGCCTCCAGCAGCGCGAGGGCATCGTCTGCACCAACATCAAGCCGCAGGTGGATAAGTACACCTTCCCCGACGGCCACAGCCTCTACCTGCTGGCGGAGGGTCGCCTCGTGAACCTCGGTTGCGCCACGGGCCACGCTTCCTTCGTGATGTCCAACAGTTTTACGAATCAGGTGCTCGCCCAAATGGAGCTTTGGGCCAAGCGCGAGACCAACCCTGTAGCCGTCACCGTGCTGCCCAAGGAGCTGGATGAGGAAGTTGCCCGTCTGCACCTCGGCAAGCTCGGTGTCCACCTCACCACCCTCACCGAAAAGCAGGCCGCCTACATCGGCGTGAAGGTGGAGGGGCCGTACAAGGCAGATAGCTATCGCTACTAACGGATGTCCAAATCATGAAGTAAACGCGGTTCCGCCGCAAGATTAAAAAACAACGGTCCGGCCTTGTGGTCAGGCCGTTTTTTAGAGGATTGACGGAGCAACATCTTTTGTTTATAACAGGGCTATGAAGATTTTCTTTACGGCGGATACGCATTTCGGCCACCGGAACATTATCACCTTTGATGAGACGGGATTTGCCTCCATCGAGGAATATGACGAGGCCCTGATTGAGCGATGGAATACCGTCGTGGGGGAGGAGGATATCGTGTACCACCTCGGAGATTTTGCCATGGGCGGGGACAAGGAACGCATGCGGGGCTATGTGGAGCGTCTCCATGGGCGCAAGCGCCTGATTCTCGGCAATCACGACCACGGCAGCCCTGCGTTTTACTACGATTTGGGCTTTGAGCGCGTGTACGACCACCCCGTCATCCTGCGGAATTTCTTTATTCTTTCCCACGAGCCGCTCTTCCTCACGCCCTCCATGCCCTACTTCAACATCTTCGGCCATGTGCATCTGCACCCCGCCGTGCGCACGCACTCGCCCAACAGCATGTGCGTCTGCTCCTGCCGCCACGGCTACGCCCCCGTGCAGGTGCCGGAGTGGGAGAACTACAAGCCCGAAGACCACAGAAACCTGTTGAGCTTCTGAGGGATTTGTGATTTGGGAATAGAGTCTCGCTAAGCTCGAAGGAGAAGAACCCCATCTGACAGTCTGTCAGATGGGGTTGCCATCCCTGCAGCCGCATGGATTTCTTAAATCAACAACCTCAAATCGCCTATCGCCTCTTCTCCTTGTCACTCAATGGTCAGCGAGCATCTCGCGGTATGGCGTGTAGGCGTAGAGGCGGTTGCGCTGTCCTGTGTGGCAGGGAAGAATGATACCCTCCTGCACCATGGCATCCAGAATTTTATAGACCGTCGGGGCGGAAAGATTCAATTGGCGCACCATGACACTCGGTCGGGCGATGATGCGGTGCTGCATATAGTCCAGTACCTTGGCTGCGTTGAACCGCATTCTTCCCATGCGGCTGATGGCGGCGGCATCCTGCTCCATGCGGCTCCGCAGTTCCGTCAGGATTCGGAAAGCCTCTGCGGCAGTATGGGCAACGGCATCAAGGAAAAAGTCTATCCACGCTTCCCAGTTGCCGGTCTCTCGGATGCTGCCGAGCAGTCGGTAATAATCCTGCCGGTGCTGTTTGAAATACAAGCTCAGGTAGAGCAGCGGCTTGCTCAACAGACCGCTGCGGCAGAACATCATCTGAATCAGCAGACGACCGATGCGTCCGTTGCCGTCCAAAAAGGGGTGAATGCTCTCAAACTGAACGTGCACCAGCGCAGCTTTGATGAGTCCGGGAATCATATCATCCTCTCGGTTGATGAATAATTCCAGGTCTCCCAAGCAGGGAATCACTTCTTGCGCCGGCGGGGGAACATAAACGGCATTTCCGGGACGCGTGCCGCCGATCCAGTTTTGGCTTTGGCGGAATTCCCCCGGCATTTTGGTTGCGCCGCGTCCTTGGCGCAGCAATTCACGGTGGAGTTCGCGGATGAGGCGTAAGGAAATAGGAAAGCCTTCCTCCATGCGTTGCATGCCCAGCTGCATGGCGGAAACATAGTGGCTGACAAGGGCTACATCGTCTGTGTCGGCTTGTTCGTAGGCACCTTGCTCATATAGCAGAAGGTCACTCAGTGAAGACTGTGTTCCTTCAATGCGGGAGGAAAGAACGGCTTCTCTTCGGACACAGGTGTAGATGAAAGGCGTGATGTCGGGCAGCTGCTGCCCGACGGCATCCAGCGCGGCAAGTCGGCGTGTCGCTTCACCGAGCTTTTGTTGGGTCGTTGCGTCTATTTGCGGCAGCGGACAGGGCGGCAAAGGCGCGGGGATAAAGGCATGGGCCCTTTCCCCGACCGTACTGATGACGACATACCGCCCTGTCTCCTTGCGTTCCATGCCGACATCCTAAACGTAAAGAAGAGGGATGTCAATTTAATTTTAGCGCGATAAAATTAAATAACGACCCGCTTCTTTTAAACTTTACGCGCCAACTAAGGCACTCTTTCATCATCTAAAATGCACGTTCTTCATTGTTATTCTGGTGTTTCCATGAAAGTATATTTTCATTATCATTGAGCATTGCGTCAAAAAGTGGGAAAACGATGCATTGAGGTTGACTGGGCGCAGAAAAAACGAACGTTAGTGTGGGGGCTCAACCGCCCCCTTTTCCCTATGAACGAGACTGATATATCGACATCGTCTGACCTCCATACCTCTGCCGCCGACTTTGCGCTTTACACGTGCGCGCGATGCGTGTATGCTTTCGCGCAACAATTTTCCTTTTTTTAACACGTTATGATGACCGCCTCTGAAATCCGCCGTAGCTTTTTGGACTTTTTCCATGAGAAGCAGCACACGATTGTGCCCTCCGCATCCCTGATGCCGCAGAGCCCGGGTCTGCTCTTCACCAATGCGGGCATGAACCAGTTTGTGCCCTATTTCCTCGGCGAGCTGGCGGCGCCCTACAAGCCCGGTCGCGCGACGGACACGCAGAAGTGCATCCGCGCGGGCGGCAAGCACAACGATTTGGAAGATGTCGGTCAGGATTCCTACCACCACACCTTCTTCGAGATGCTGGGCAACTGGTCCTTCGGCGACTACTTCAAGAAAGAAGCTATCGCTTGGGCGTGGGAACTGATTGTGGAGCGCTGGGGCTTCCCCGTGGAGCGTCTGTACGCCACCGTGTACTGCCCCGACAAGGCGGCGGGCAATCCCGGTGAGTTCGACCAAGAGGCCTACGATGCGTGGGCGGCTCTCTTTGAGAGCAAGGGCGTGGACCCCAAGGTGCACGTTGTCAACGGCAACATGCACGACAATTTCTGGATGATGGGCGAGACCGGCCCCTGCGGTCCCTGCTCCGAGCTGCACGTTGACCTGACCCCCGAGGGCAACACCGAGGGCAAGCTCGTCAACAAGGACAGCGACAAGTGCATCGAAATCTGGAACCTCGTGTTCATGCAGTACAACGCGGAGACGGACGGCACCTTCCGCCCGCTGCCCGCCTGCCACGTGGACACGGGCATGGGCTTTGAACGCGCCTGCGCCATGATTCAGTGCACGAACGGCTTCAAGGACTTTTCTCATCGCGTCTCCAACTACAGCACGGGTGTGTTCCGCCCCATCTTCAACCGCATCGAGGAGCTGAGCGGTCACAAGTATGTGGATATCTACCCGCAGGATGCCACGCCCGAACAGGCGGCCGTGCTGAAGGAGAGCATCGCCTTCCGCGTGATTGCCGACCACATCCGCACGCTGTCTTTCTCCATCGCGGACGGCATTCTGCCCGGCAACAACGGCCGCAACTATGTGCTGCGCCGCATCCTGCGCCGCGCCGTGCGCTACGGTCGCACGCTGGGCTTGGAAAAACCCTTCCTCTCCGACATCGTGGACACGCTGGTGCGCGAGATGGGCGACATCTTCCCCGAACTGGTGGCCCGCACCGCCACCATTAAAGAGACGCTTCTGCGCGAAGAAACGAGCTTCAACGAGACGCTCGACCGCGGTCTGGAGCTCTTCGACAAGGAAGTCGCTGCCGCGGGCAAGGTGAGCGGCGAGTTCGCTTTCAAGCTGTACGACACCTACGGCTTCCCCATCGACCTGACGGCCCTCATGGCCCGCGAGCGCGGGCTGGCCATCGACACCGACCGCTTCGATGCCCTCATGGAGGAGCAGCGCCAACGCGCTAAGGCCGCGCAGAAGAAGCAGGTGGTGCGCGCGCTGGACATCAAGACCGACTGCGTGACCGAGTTTGTGGGCTACACCGACATGACCTGCGAAGCCACGGTGACGGAGGTGCACGAGAGCGACGGCACGCTCTTCGTTATCACGGATAAAACTCCCTTCTACGCCGAAATGGGCGGTCAGGTGAGCGACGGCGGCATGCTGGAGCTGAACGGCAACGCGGCGGAGGTCATCGGCGTGCAGCAGATGGGCAAGGCCCGCGCGCACCTCATCTCCGCCGTGGACGGCATCACGCCTGCCGTGGGCGACAAGGTGCTGCTCATGCTGGATACCATCCGCCGCTATGCCCTGCAAGCTCACCACTCCGCCACGCACCTGCTTCACAAGGCGCTGCGCGAGCTGGTGAGCAGCGACATCGCTCAGCAGGGTTCCTTGGTGGAGCCCGAGCGCCTGCGCTTCGACTTCAACAGCGGTGCCATCTCCAAGGCTGACCTGCGCCGCGTGGAAGAGCTGGTGAATCAGTGGGTGGAAGCGGACCTTCCCGTGGTCTGCAAGGAGTATCCCATGGCGGAAATCAAGCAGCACAAGGAGGTCTGCCAGTTCTTCGGCGACAAGTACGGCGATGTGGTGCGTCTGGTGCAGATGGGCGGTGAGTCCGGCAAGTTCGACGGCGTGTCCATGGAGCTTTGCGGCGGCACGCACATGACGCACACGGGTGACATCGGCATGATTAAGATTATGAGCGAGGGCGCTATCGCCAGCGGTGTGCGCCGTATCGAGGCCGCCTGCGGTGCCGCTGCCTACCACTATGCGGAATCCGTGGTGCAGAACCACGCGCAGGAGACAGCGGACTTCCTCGCCAAGCTCACCGCGGCCAATGAAAAGTTGGCCGCGCTGGGGCAGGAGACGGTTGCCGTGCCCGCTGATGAGAAGCAGGACGAAGCTGTGGAGAAGAGCATCGGTTATGCCGCCACCACCGCCGCGCTGGATGCCTACCTCGCCTACTGCGAAGCCGTGAAGGAAGCGGCTCTGGAGGCCGACAAGCGCATGAAGAAGGCCGCCGCCGCCGCTGCCGCGAGCATGGCGGATGCCCTGCTGGCCGAACAGCTGACGGGCGGCAACATCGTGCTCTGCGCGGAGGGCGGCAACGAGCTGCTCACCGAGCTCTTCAACGGTCTGCGCAAGAAGCAGTTTGACGGTGCCGCCTTCCTCATCGTGGACGACGGCGCGTCCCTCGGCCTCGGCGCCTACTGCGGTGCCGCCGCTCAGGCAGCGGGCCTGAAGGCGGGCGACCTCATCCGCAACCTCGCCCCCATCGTGGGCGGCAAGGGCGGCGGCAAGGCCGACATGGCCCGCGGCTCCGGCAAGGACCGCGCCGCCAAGGACGCTCTCATCGCCAAGGCTCACGAGATTTTGTGATTTACAAAACAAATCAAAAATCATAAATTATAAATTATAAATCACAAATTCCCATGGCTACACCTCCTCCCGTTTATCCCGATGAGCCGCAGATTCCCATCCTGCCGAATCTGCTGACGGCCGGCAATCTGCTCTGCGGTTTCTTCGCTATCCTCACCATCTTCAAGGGCATGGCCTTCCCGAGCGGCAGTGAGGAGGCGTTTACCTATTACCAGCAGGCGACCTATCTCATCTTCCTCGCCTGTCTGTTCGATTTGCTGGATGGTCGCGTGGCGCGCATGTGCAAGTGCGACGGCCCCTTCGGCCGCGAGTTCGACTCCATCGCCGATGTCGTCTCCTTCGGCATTGCGCCCGCCATGCTGCTGGCCCGTGCCGTGCTCTTCGACCTGCCCGGCGACTACATCGGCTGGGCGGTGGCCGTGCTGTACTTCCTCTGCGCGGCGCTGCGTCTCGCGCGTTTCAACTGCATGGCCGCTGCGCCCAAGAAGCCCAATCAGAGCATGGACTTCGTGGGCCTGCCCGTGCCCATGGCCGCAGGTGCCGTGGTGAGCACCATGTATCTGGTCATTGACGTGACCGCCCACCGCGACCTCATCATCCCCCTGCCGCTGCAAATCATGATGGCTGTCATCATGACAGTGGTCTCCCTGCTCATGATGAGCCGCGTCATCTACCCCAGCTTCAAGCATGTGAACTTTGAGAAGCGCGGCACCATCACCGCCATTCTGCTGGCGATTGCGGCGGTCTGCCTCTTCATCGTCTTCCCGTGGATTGCGCCCGCCGTCATCTTCCTCTGCTACCTGATGTACGGCCTGGTGGTGCGCCCGCTGCTCTCCCGCCGCATGCGCAGCGTCATCGAGGTCGCGGACGAGGAAGACAACAACACCCCCGCTGCCTGATACCCCGTCATTCACTCTAACATATCTCTGTCTTTTATGGTTAAAATCGTTGAACTCACCACGCCCGATTGCAGCGTCTGCAAAATGATTGCCCCCATGGTCGCCAAGACCGTGGCCGAATTCCCCGCCGACAAACTCTCCTTCTTCAGCGTCAATGCGCTGGAGGGTCAGGGCAAGGCTCTCGCCGAGAAGCACGGCGTGCACCGCGTGCCCACCTTCTTCTTCCTCAACGAGGCCAATGAAGTGACCTATCGCCACGAGGGCGCCATCAACCCCGCCATCATCCGCGAGAAGGTCAACGCGATGCTTGGGTGAAAAGAAATTTAAGATTTATAATTTATAAAGTAGGATATTCGCGCGCCTTCGCCGCGAAGGTTACCAAAACGGTCTGACGATTCGTCAGACCGTTTTCCCCATCCGCGAGCAAAGCGAGCCGAATTCACAAATTATAAATCATAAATTATAAATACCATATTCCTCATGCCCCCCTCTTCCCGTATCACATGGATTGACTTCTGCCGTGTCTACACGGCCTTTTTCGTCATCGTGCGCCACGTGGACCGCTGGTTCGTGGGGGTACCCACCATCAACTACCTTGCGGATTTATTTAACTTCCGCAGCCTGATTTTCTTCTTCTTCCTGATGTCGGGCTACTTCAGCCACCGCCCTGCGGAAGGTCAGTGGGTGGATGTGAAGCGCACCAAGCAGCTCGCCATCCCCTACATCTTCTGGTGCCTGTTCGGCATGCTGCTGGTGTACGCGCCCTCCATGGCCGCGGGAGACTGGTCTTGGCTCACGCCGTATAAAGTCGCCTCCGAGCTGGGGCTCACCTCGTGGTGCTACTGGAATTTTACCAACGTGCCGCTCTGGTTCCTGCGCACGCTCATTCTGCTGGCCTTCTTTGCGCCGCTCATCCACCGTGTGCCCTCCAAGGTGCTCATCGCACTGGTGCTCATCTCTTTTGCGGCGAGCGACGTGCTCTGCGATGTGGATTTGGAGGCGAATGAATCCCACCGTACCGTCAATCACGCGCAAAAGTGGTTAGCGTTCCGCGCGTATGAGAGCGAGCTGGCCTTCGGCTTCTTCGCGGGCGGCATTCTGCTGCGCCGCTATGCGAATCCCGAGGCGCTGACGACCTTCCTGCGCTCCTACGCCCTCGCGCCCGTGCTGGGCTCGCTGGTGCTGCTCTACCCCGTGCTGACGTGGACCTTCTACCCGCCCGTGCAGAGCGCCTCGCTGGTGCTGCTGGGCGTGGCCACCACCATGAGCATCGGCTGCCTCTGCGAGCGCTACCTGCCGCGCTTCTGCAAGGTCGTGGCCTCGCTCGGCACCGCGTCCTTCTTCATCTATGTGACACACTACCCTATCCTGCTCTGCTTCCGCTACGCGCTCACGGGCTCGTGGCACGGCGGTCTGCCCGTCACGCTCTGCTACTTCCTGCCCTTCATCATCCTCGCCGTCAGCGTGGCGCTCTTCTTCCTTTTCAAGCGCCTCTGCCCCGCCTTCCTGCGTATCTTTGCTTTAGCTAGGTGATGCAGGCTCTGTAGTCGAGCTGCGGCGTATATCTTCCTCACTTTCCGAAAAACATGCCGCCCTGCCGCGCAATACGCAGCAGGGCGGAAAAAGAGAGGGGCGGATACCGCTTACTTGATGGCGTCAAACGCGCCCTTGAAGAAGTAGTAGCCCCAGCCCCAATCGGGGTCGCCCGACCAGTCGGGGTCGTAGTGGTGGCGGGGCTTCAGGAAGCGTTCGGGGTGCGGCATGAGACCCATGGCGCGGCCCGTGGGGTCTTGGAGACCCGCGATGCGCATCTCGGAGCCGTTGTGGTTGTCGGCGTACTGAAGGGCGACACAGTTGGTGTCGAAGTATTTCTGAGCGTCGCCGGGCTCGGTGACGAGACGGCCTTCCGCGTGGGCGGAGGGCAGCTCGAAGTTGTCGGGCAGATACTGCGTATAGGGACTGGTGTGGGAGACCTTCACCAGCTTGTCCCACATGCACTCGAAACGCTCGCTCTTGTTCCAGATGAGGGAGGCTTTGGGCAGGATGCCGAGCTTCGTGAGAATCTGGAAGCCGTTGCAGATGCCGAAGAGGAAGCCGCCGTTGTCGAAGTGCTTTTGCAGGGCGTCGCCCAGGAAACGCTCGGTTTCGAGCTGGGCGAGGCGGCCGCTCATCACATAGTCACCGTAGGAGAAGCCGCCGCTGAACACGACGAGCTGCGCCTTGGCGACATGCGCGGGGGTGGCGGTGGCGATGGGCTGCACCTGCGTGGAGAAGCCCGCCGCGTTCAGCGCGCGCGCGGTTTCCACATCGCAGTTGGTGCCGGGGTATTTGAGAAGTAATGCGTGAGGCATAAGAGGATTTACTAGGTACTATTTACTAGGTACTATTTTTTTAATAGTAGGGCGTGAGGCCGTGCTTCCAGATGTGCTTGAGGTCGGCGACATCGGCGGAGATGAGGGTCTTCTCGCCGCTCGTGATGGTGAGCTTACCGTCCTCCGTGGCGTGGCCGATGAGGGCGCAGGGCGTGCCTTCCATGGCCTTGGTGAACTCGGGCACGAGGTCCTCGTCCACTTCCACGAGGAAGCGGCCTGTGCTTTCAGCGAAGCAGGGGATGACGTTGCTCTTCCAGCCGCCGACGGTCGGCAGCTTGTCGAGGTCGAGCGTGATGCCGCCCTTGCCGGAGAAAGCCATCTCGGCAGCAGCCACGGCGAGACCGCCCTCGGAGAGGTCGTGCGCGGAGAGCACGAGACCCTTGGTGAGCGCGTTCTCGTAGTACTGCTTGTAGATGGCGTAGTTCTCGGCGCAGTCGGTCTGGGGCACCTTGGCACCCTTGATGTCGTTCACGCGGGCGTAGACGGAGCCGCCGAGCTCATCCTCGGTGTTGCCGACGATGAAGAGCGCGCTGTTGCTGCGGCGCAGGGAGGAGCCGCGAACGTGGTCGGCATCCTCCACCACACCGAAGCCGGAGCAGAGGAAGGTGACGGGGATGTTCACGGGACCGTCCTCGGTCTCGAAGTAGTTGTAGAAGGAGTCCTTGCCGGAGACGTAGGGCGCGCCGTAGGCGAGGGCGGCTTCGCGAATGCCCTTGGCACATTCCACGATGCGACCCAGCTCGGTGGGTTCCTCGGGGTTGCCCATGCAGAAGTTATCGAGGAGGGCAATCTTGTCGGGGTTCGTGCCGGCGAGGACGAGCTGGCGGACGGTCTCATCCACCGTACCCGTGCCCATGGCGTGGGGGTCGGTCTTGCCCCACTCGGGCAGGATGGCCAGCGCGAGGGACATGAGTTTTTCGGAACCGTCGATGTCGATGACGGAGGCGTCCTGCGGGGCATCGGCGGTGGCACCGGCGAGGGGCTTGAGCACCGTGTTGCCCTGCACCTCGTGGTCGTACTCGCGGATGATGGGCTCGCGGGAGACGATGGCGAAGTCACCGAACAGCTTTTTGAGGTCAGCGGTCAGGTCGCTGTCATCGGGCGTGAGACCCGTGAGGGCGGGACCGGGGGTGAAGACGGAGGTGAGGTGCTTGGTGGGCGCGTCGTGGAGTTTGGAGTTGTCCAGCTCGCAGACGAGGGCCCCGTTGTGCCACACGCGCAGCACGCCGCTGTCATCGGATTCGCCGAGCACCGTCATTTCCGTCTGGAAGGTGTCGGCCAGCTTCTGCAGCTCGTCGAGGTTCTCGGGCTTCACGGCGAGCACCATGCGCTCCTGAGACTCGGAGAGGAAAATCTGCCAGCTGAGCATGTTCGTCTCCTTGAGGGGGGCGCGCTCCAGATACAGGTTGCCGCCCGTTTCGGAGAGCATTTCGCCCGCGGCGGAGGAGAAACCGCCCGCGCCGCAGTCCGTCACGAACTCGATGAGGCCGCGCTCGCGGGCTTCGAGAATCACGTCGAGCGTCTTCTTCTCTTCGATGGGGTTGCCGATCTGCACGGCCTGCTGGTCTTCCTCGTGGGAGGCTTCACCCATGGCCGCGGAGGAGAAGGTCGCGCCGTGGAGGCCGTCCTTGCCGGTGCGCCCGCCGATCACCACAACGGCGAGACCCGGTTTCATTTCCTTGGCAATGTCGCTCTGCGGGATGACACCGGCGGTGCCGCAGAACACGAGGGGGTTGTAGATGTAGGTCGGGTCGAACTGGATGGCGCCGCTCGTGGTCGGGATACCCATGCGGTTGCCGTAGTCGCGCACGCCGTGCACCACGCCGCGCATGATGCCGAGCGGGTGGATAATATTGTGACCCTCCACCATGCTCTGCGGGGTATCGGGCGCGCCGAAGCAGAACACATCGAGGTTGGCGATGGGCTTGGCGCCCTTGCCTGCGCCGAGAATGTCGCGAATCACGCCGCCGAGACCCGTGTTGGCACCGGCGTAGGGCTCAATGGCGCTGGGGTGGTTGTGCGTCTCGGCCTTCAGGCAGACGGAGAGCTCGTCGTCGAGCTTGATGAAGCCTGCGTTGTCCACGAAGCAGCTCAGCACGAAGCCGGGCTTCTGCGCCATAATCTCCTTGGAGGGGCGCTGAATAAAAGTCTTGTACATGGACTTAATCTCCTCCGTCTCACCGTTGACGGTGTGCTGCACGGTGGCGGCGAAGATGCGGTGCTTGCAGTGCTCGGACCAGGTCTGGGCGATGACCTCCAGCTCCACATCCGTGGGCTCGCGGCCGATTTCGCAGAAAATCTGCTGCACCACGAGCATATCCTCCGTGGAGAGGGAGAGTTTCATGTCCTGACTCAGCTGCGTCAGCTCGGCTTCGCTGAGGTTGCGGACGGGAATCGTGCGGTATGTTGCCATATCAGTTTGCTCTGTTGTAAAGGTTACTTAACGCTCCACGTATGGATGGCGGGGTTGCAGACATCGTTGCAGAAGCGGGCGGAGAGGGCTTCCTTATCGCCATGCCCGAAGATGTACACCTTCTGGGTGATGGTGAGGGATTCCAGCGTGAAGGGAAGCCCCTTGCGACCGCGGTAGTTGGTCAGGATGGCTTCCTTCTCGAGGTCGAGCGCGCCCTTCTTGATGCCGTAGGAGATGCAGAACAGCTCGCCGTCGAGGGCGGGGGTGCCGTCCTCCTGCACCTTCTGGGAGATGGGCTCCACCAGCACGCTGCGGAGGTAGGCGCGGGCGGCATCGATGTCGCCTTCGCACTCCGCGGTGTAAAGGCGGGTGTGGTTGTAGGTCAGCTCATCCGCGATGGGCGTGTAGAGCAGTTTGTTCGCGTCCGTCGCCGACTGGAAGCGGCTGAAGACTTCAAAGGTCAGAGTGGCCATAAGAGAGTGACGTGTTTCTTTGGAAAAACGCCCCCGTCGGCTGCGGTCAGTCGCGGGGGCGCGGAAAGGGAAAAATTACTTGCTCAGACGGTCAAGCACCTCGGCGTAGGCTTCCATGAAGCCGCCGAGACCGCGGCGGAAGCGGTCCTTGTCCATCTTCTTGCCGGTCTCAACATCCCACAGACGGCAGGTGTCGGGGGAAATCTCGTCGGCGAGCACAATCTTGGTCGGGTCGGTAGCGAGGCGGCCGAACTCCACCTTGAAGTCGATGAGGCGCAGGTTGGCCTTCAGGAAGAACTCCTTCAGCGTCTCGTTGATGGTGAGCACCTGAGCCTTGATGTAGGCCATTTCCTCTTCGGTGGCGGCGCCCATCTCGCGGGCGTAGTCATCGTTGATGAAGGGGTCACCCAGTGCATCGTCCTTGTAGGAGAACTCGACGATGGGCTTCTTGAAGGCCGTGCCTTCCGCCACGCCCATGCGCTTGGAGAAGGAACCCGCGGCCACATTGCGCACGATGACCTCCAGCGGCATGATGGACACCTTCTGCACCAGCAGGTTGATGTCGTCCACATCCTGCACGAGGTGAGTCTTCACACCCTTGTCCTCGAGCATCTTGTAGATGATGAGCGTGATGGCCTTGTTGAAGCGGCCCTTGTTCTCGAAATCTTCCTTCTTCTCGCCGTTGAACGCCGTGGCGGAGTCCTTGTACTCCATGCGCAGCACATTGGGGTCGTCCGTGGTGAACAGACGCTTAGCCTTACCTTCGTAAATGGGTTCCATAGTATCAGAGAGGGCTGTTGTGGTGATTCTCCCTCGCGGGCAGTATACCCGAAAAAAGGGAGTAGTCAAGCCAAAGCCGAGCGGATAAGGGGGAAAATCATATCTATCCCTAAATCAGCCTTCGGGCTTGACTCTGACGCCAAGCGGAGTACAATCCCTGCGGACGCGTGTGCGCCCCTATCGACTTATGTACAACGCTGATTTCAAGAATCGTCTCGTCGCGGACCTCGCGGGCCTGAAGGCTGCGGGTCTCTACAAGCAGGAACGCTACATCGCCACCCCGCAGTTCTCCGAGGTGGGCCTGAAGGATGGCAGCAAGGTCATCAACATGTGCGCCAACAACTACCTCGGCCTCGCCAACCACCCCGAGCTGGAGAAGGCCGCCAAGGAAGCCATCGACAAGTGGGGCTTCGGCATGGCGTCCGTGCGCTTCATCTGCGGCACGCAGACCCTGCACCAGCAGCTTGAAGAGCGCCTCTCCGCCTTCCTCGGCACGGAGGACACCATCCTCTTCGGCTCCTGCTTCGATGCCAACGGCGGTCTCTTCGGCGCCCTGCTCGATAAGGAAGACGCCATCATCTCCGATGCACTCAACCACGCCTCCATCATCGACGGCGTGCGTCTCTGCAAGGCCGCCCGCTATCGCTACGCCAACAACGACATGGCCGACCTCGAAGCCAAGCTGCAAGAGGCTAAAGCCAACGGCGCCCGCACCATCCTCATCTCCACGGACGGCGTGTTCTCCATGGACGGTATCGTCGCCTCCCTCGACAAGATTCATGCGCTGGCCGAGAAGTACGGCGCGCTGGTGCACTTCGACGAGTCCCACGCCACGGGCGTGCTCGGCAAGCGCGGTCGCGGTACGCACGAGCATTGCGGCCTCTTCGGCAACATCGACATCACCACGGGTACCTTCGGCAAGGCTCTCGGCGGTGCTTCCGGCGGCTACATCTCCGCCAAGAAGGAAATCGTGGACGTCCTGCGCCAGAAGGCTCGCCCCTACCTCTTCTCCAACAGCGTGATGCCCGCCATCGCCGCCACCACCATCAAGGTGCTGGACATGCTGGAGGCCTCCACCGAGCTCACCGAAAAGGTGCAGCACAACGCCGCTTACTTCCGCAAGGGTATGGAGCAGGTCGGCTTCAACCTCGCGGGTGCCGGCCACGCCATCGTGCCCGTCATGATCGGGGACGCCGCTCTCTCCCAGAAGATGAGCGACCGCCTGCTGGAGCTCGGCGTGTACGCCATGGGCTTCTTCTACCCCGTGGTGCCCAAGGAGCAGGCCCGTATCCGCACCCAGCTCTCCGCCGCCCACACGGAGGAGCAGCTCGACCGCGCCATCGAGGCCTTCGCCACCGCCGGCCGCGAGCTGGGGCTGGTGAAGTAATTGACGCATCTTTCAACGCGATTCAGAACAAAATGGTCCGGCGCCTGCGCCGGACCATTTTCGTTATCTGCGGTTGCAGGTGAAACTCCCCCTCCATTCTGAATCTTAATCATCCCTACAAATCCGCATTTCCCTGAATTCTCGCGTTGCCATGTGCCCCGGCTTGTGCTAAAGTGGCGGGAGCGATGTATATTAACCGCGAGATTTCCTGGCTGGAGTTCAACCAGCGCGTTCTGCGGCAGGGGCAGCGCCGCGATTTACCCCTGCTGGAGCGTCTGAAATTCCTGTCCATCACAGCGAGCAACCTGGACGAGTTCTTCCAAGTGCGCGTGGGAGGCCTCGTGTTGCTGGATCGCAGCGGCAAGGCTGCACCCGATTTGGTGGGACTGACACCGGCGGAGCAGCTGGAGTTGATTCACGAGCGAGTGGCCCGCATGGTGCAGGAGCAGTACGCCTTGTTGGAAGAGCTGCGCGCCCCCCTACAGGAGGCCGGGCTTTACCCCCTGCCCATGGCATCGCTCAACGAGGCGCAGCGTCTCGCGTTGGAGGACTATTTCACTGCCAACGTAGCCCCCTTGCTCACTCCGCTGGCCATGGAGCGCGAAAACCCGCCCATGCTGCCCAACCTCAGCCTCATCGTGGGCGCGGAAATTCAGGCAGAAGGAGCAGAAGAGAGCCGCTTTATTGCCGTCACTCTGCCGGAGTCTCTACCGCGTTGCATCCGCTCTGCGGCTCTCGGGCGCGAGGGCTACGTGCTGCTGGAGGAGCTGGTAATGGCCTTCCTTCATAAATTCTTCCCCAAGGAACGCGTGCTATGCGCCGCCCCCTTCCGTGTGACGCGCAACGGCGACATCGCCGTCTCCGAGGAAGAAGGAGGCGACCTCGCCCATGAGATGGAGGAGGCGCTCGTAGCCCGCAAGTTCTCCGACTGTGTGCGCCTCGAGCTGCCCGAGGGCATTGCCCCCGATTTCGCCGCCCGCATTGCCCGCGTTTGCGGGGCGGAGGGCGTGGCGCTCTGGCGCGTGCCGGGCTTCCTGCGCCTCGTGGATTTCCAGCAGATTGCCTACGAACCGGGCCACGAGGCCCTGAAGGTGGAATCCTGGAGCGGCAACCCGCCCGCCGACGTGGACCCCAACATCTCCATGTTCGAGAACATCGCGCAGGGGGACATCCTCATCCACAACCCCTTTGAAAGCTACGAGCCCGTCGTACGCCTCATCGAGGAGGCCGCCGCGGACCCCGACGTGCTGGCCATCAAACAGGTGCTCTACCGCACCGCACCGGGCTCACGCTTCATCGCCGCGCTCTGCCGCGCGGCGGAGGCGGGCAAGCAGGTGACCGTGCTCGTGGAGCTGAAAGCCCGCTTCGACGAGCGCCACAACCTCGCGCAGGCCGAGAAGCTGCAGCGCGCAGGCGTGCAGGTTATCTATGGCGTCAAAGGCTTCAAAACGCATGCGAAAATCATGCTCATCGTGCGCCGCGAGAACGGGACGTTGCGTCGCTACTGCCACTTCGGCACAGGCAACTACAACGAAAAGACCGCCAAGCTCTACAGCGACCTCTCGTTGCTCACCTGCGAGGAGAACCTCGGGGCCGATGCCTCTCAGTTTTTCAACACGGTAACAGGGCTGACGCAGCTCTCACGCTTCCGCCGCCTGCACCCCAGCCCCGCCATGATGAAGGAGAAGCTTATCGAGCTGATTGAGGCTGAGACACGCCGCGCACGCATGGGCGAAAGCGCCGGCATCCGCGCCAAGATGAACTCCCTCAACGACGTCGAGATGATGGAGGCGCTGGAGCGCGCGGCGGAGGCCGGTGTGCAAATTCGCCTCAACATCCGCGGCATCTGCTGCTGGGCGCCCACAACGGCGCGCGGACGCGCCTGCACACACATCGTTTCCATTGTGGATCGCTACCTGGAGCACGCGCGCATCTTCAGCTTCCACAACGGCGGGGACACGCTCTGCTATATTGCCAGCGCGGACTGGATGAGCCGCAACCTCGACCGCCGCGTGGAGCTGATGGTACCCGTAGCGGAGCCCCGCCTCGCCCGCCGCGTGCGCGGCATTCTGGACGCCTGCTTCAAGGACACGGCACAGGCCTCCCTCATCGAGGCGGACGGCACCTCCCACCCCATGCCGCCCAAGGGCAAGAAAAAGCCCTTTGCCATGCAGGCCTACCTGCAACAACAGGCTCGCCGCACCGCACGCACGCAAGAGCGAGCCAAACGCCAGACGCTGGAACCGCATCGGCCCAAAAAGGGTCTTGCTGCTCCCCGCGATTGACTTGCCGAAAGGTTAGAGCCGGTGAATGCGACGAATGGACAGTTTGTCGAACGGGCCTCACAAATCTCCTCGATTTTTCGCTTCAGATGCGCTACAATGGGCGCGTGAAGCAGCGCACCACCATTTTCCTCATCCTGTGCATAGCGGCCCTCGTCGGCCTCGACCAAGCCAGCAAATGGGCCATCGTTCTCTCCTTCCCCGATGTTGTGTGGGAATACGGGCAATCCTTCCGCCACGTTCCGGTGTGGGGCGGCCCCATCTGCCACCTCGACCTTGCCCGCGTGCACAACACGGGCGTGGCCTTCGGCACGGGCAACGGCACAGTCTGGGCGCCCTTCCTCTTCCTCGGCGTGCAGGTGGTCGCCCTCATCGCGCTGACGCGGCTCTACCTGAAAAACTTCTTCTCCACGCGCCTGCTGCGTGCTGCGTGGGTACTCATCATGGCGGGTGTGCTCGGCAACATGGCCGACCGCCTTACACAGGGCTTCTTCATCCCCGGGGCGGAAAAGCTCACCTTCCTCGAAAACCTGCTGCGCGGCTACGTCGTGGACTTTTTGGACTTCTCCCTGCCCTGGGTCTCCTCGGCCATGTCCTATGACGGCTGCTACCACTGGCCCTCCTTCAACGTGGCGGACAGCTGCGTCTGCACCGCCGCCGCGCTCTTCCTCCTCTCGGGCTTCCTCGCCCCCAAGAACCCCACCCCTCACAAGGAGACTAAGTAAGATGAATGCCCGCCCCCTGCTGCCCCTCCTGCTCCTCGCCGCCCTGCCGGCCCTCGCGGGTTTCCGCACGGCGGAGCAAACGGTGAAACTCAGCCCCACGCAGACGCGCGCCACCGTCGTGTTTGAAACCGACGGCAGCGCCATCCGCAAGGCCAAGCCCCTCTGCGACTGCACCAAGTTGGAAACGAGCGGCACCAAGCTCATTGCCGAGGTGAACACCGCCACCTTCGACAGCTCCGTAGACAAGCAAATCGACGTCCGCACGAGCGACGGGCTGACCACGCGCCTCACCATGCACTTCGAGGTGCCGCCCGCCATCGTTCTCTCCGCCCGCAGCCTTGTTTGGGTGCGCGGCTCCGCCCCCGAGCCGCAGGTGCTCACCATCACCCTGCCCGAGGGCTCCCCCATCCGCAGCATCAAGGACGCAGGCCTGAGCGGCAACAACTACGACTTCGTGCCCGAAACCGTCTCGAAGGGGCGGGAGTACCGCCTCACCGTCACCCCCAAGAGCACGGAGAAAGGGAACCTCGAGCGCCTCGTCATCAAGACCGACTGCGCCGACCCGCGCTACGCCCAACGCATCATCTATTTGCAGGTCAAAGCCGGCAAATGAACTTGCAGCCGCCTCGCTGAAATGTTCGTTTTTCGGCATTTTATGTTCGACATACAGAACACTTTCCGCTAGTATAGTCGCACGGCTTCACCGCGGCTCGGTGGAGTTTCGTCCGTTGGCTTAATAGATAATCTATAGGTGATGGGCCAATGGGGAGAGGCGGCAGACTTACGTCTGCCGCCTTTTTTGCCCCCGCTGCCCGACAATAGGCTTGCCGCAGCCATGGGCGAGTGGTACAACCCAAAGCAGATAAGCCATGAAAGAGGAAAGATTTGTCGTTCGCCCGGAACGGCCGGAGGAACATCGGCAGGTGGAAGAGCTTGTGCGGGAGAGTTTTTGGGATGTGTACCGCCCCGGCTGTTGGGAGCATTATGTGTTACACGTCCTGCGCGAACATGCCGACTATGTGCCTGAGCTGGCCTTGGTGGCGGAACAGGGCGGCCGCCTCATCGGCCAATGCGCCTTTGTGAGAACCACCCTTGCCGCCGATGACGGCCGCCGCATCCCCATCATGACCATGGGGCCTATCTGCATTGCGCCCGCCTACAAGCGGCAGGGCTACGGTAAAATGCTCCTCGATGAGGCGATACGCCGCGCAACAGCGCTGGGTTGCGGGGCACTCTGCTTCGAGGGCGATATCGCCTTCTACGGCAAAAGCGGCTTCACCTACGCCGCCTCCTTCGGCCTGCGCTACCACGGCCTGCCCGAGGGGGCGGACAGCTCCTTCTTCCTCTGCCGAGAGCTGATACCGGGCTACCTCGCGGGCATCACGGGGGAATACGCCACACCCGCCGCCTACCTTGTGGAAGAAGCAGCGGTCGCCGCCTATGATGCGACTTTCCCGCCCAAGGAAAAGCACCGACTCCCCGGCCAGCTCTTCTGAAAACGAAAAAGCGGTCTGACAGTATGTCAGCCCGCTTTTCTCATCCCTGCGGCGAAGCCGCACGAATTTTTTAAATTGTAATTTGTAAATTGTAATTTGTAATTCTCACAGCCCCTTGGCCACCGAGATGATGTTCTCGACGTTCATGCCGAGCTCGGAGAGCACCTGCGGGCCGGGGGCGGAGAAGCCGAAGTCATCGATACCGATGATGCGGCCTTCCTCGCCGACGTAGCGGTACCAGAGGTCCGTCTTGCCGGCCTCGATGGCGATGCGGCGCTTGCAGGCGGCGGGGAGCACCTCCTCCTTGTAGGCGGCATCTTGGAGGTTGAAGCGGAACATGGAGGGCATGGAAACCACGCGCACGTCATCGCCCAGCTGCTTGGCAGCTTCCAACGCGAGGTAGACCTCACTGCCCGTGGCGATGATGATGAGACGGGGAGTCGCCGTCTTCTCCTTGAGAGCGATGTAGGCGCCCTTGCGCGTGCCCTGACGGCGTGTCTCGGCGGAGAGCTCGGGGCAGCTGGCGGTCAGGCTGGGCACGTTCTGGCGGGTGAGGATGAGGGCGGTCGGCCCCTGGCGGCGGCGCAGCGCGCAAATCCAGGCACCTGCGGCTTCTTCCTCATCAGCGGGGCGGATGACATCCAGATTGGGGATGATGCGCAGACCGCTGACGGTTTCGACCGGCTGGTGAGTGGGGCCGTCCTCGCCCACGGCCACGGAATCGTGCGTCAGGACGTAGGTGACGGGAAGGTGGGAGAGAGCGGCCACGCGGATGGCGGCGCGCATGTAGTCCACGAACACGCAGAAGGTGCCGCAGGAGACGCGGAAGATGCCGTCGTAGGCCACGCCGTTGGCGATAGCGGCCATGGCGTGCTCGCGGATGCCGCACCAGAAGTTGCGGCCCGTGTAGTCCGTCGCGGAGAAATCACCCATCCCCTTCAGGTAATTCTTGTTGGAGGAGAAGAGGTCGGCGCTGAAGGAGAGCAGACCGGGGCAGTGCTGCGCGAGAGCGTTCTCGGCATCGGCACCGGAGACGCGGGTCGCGGCCTTGGTGCCCGCGGGGAACACGGGGATTTCCGCACTGCTGACGGGGGCTTCCTGAGAGTGAACGGAGAGCTCGCAGCAGGCATCCAGCTCGGCGGCCTTCTCGGGGTTGGCGGCGCGCCAAGCGTCGTAGACGGCGTGCCATTCGGCGCAGGCGGCTTCGCGCTCGGCTTTCAGACCCGCCATGTAGGCGCGCACCTCATCGGAGACGAAGTACTGCTTGTCGGTGGGCAGACCCCAGTTGGCGTGCGCCTCGCTCCAGAGCTTGGCACCGCCTTCGCCATGGCCCTTGGTGGTGCCTTCGATACCGGGCACACCCTTGGCAATGACGGTCTTGGCGACGATGAGCTTCGGGCGGCCGTTCTTTTCAAGGCGGGCGATGCGGAGCGTCTCGCGCACTTGGGCGAGGTCGTTGCCGTCGATGGTGAAGGCATCCCAACCCTGCGCAGTGAACGCGGCGGCCACATCGTCAATCTGGGAGACCTCGATGGGGGCATCCAGCGTGATGCCGTTGGCGTCGTAGATGAGCACGAGGTTATCGAGCTTCAGCGTGCCGGCGATGGCGGCAGCTTCGCGGGAGATACCCTCTTCAATGCAGCCGTCACCGGCGAGACAGTAGACATTCTGGGAGAAAATTTCATGCTCGGGCGTGTTGAAGCGGGCGGCGGCGTGCTTCGCGGAGATGGCGAAACCGACGGCGTTCGCGATGCCCTGGCCGAGCGGACCCGTGGTGCATTCCACGCCGGGGCAGCTCTTAAATTCGGGGTGACCGGGGGTGATGGAACCCTTGGAGCGGAAGGCCTTCACGTCATCGAGCGTGACAGCGAAGCCGCTGAGGTGCAGCCACGCATACAGGAACATGGAGCCGTGGCCGCCGGAGAGCACGAAACGGTCGCGGTTGAGCCAGCGGGGTTCGGAGGGATTCACGCGCAGCAGCTCGCCGTAGAGCGCCGCACCGATTTCCGCGCAACCCAGCGGCAGACCCATGTGCCCGGATGCTTTGTCAAAAATCGCATCGATTGCCAAACCACGAGCCTCATTGGCCGCCTTGAGAAGAATGTCCGTGTTCATGCGCGTTCGAGTATACCAGATATCGGCAGGATGTAAAGAAGAATGCTTGTTGTAGATTTACTATGTACTAGGTACTATGTACTATTTTTGAATAGAGTGCGGCTGTCGCCGCAAGGATGGGAAACCCGTTCTGACGCTTGCGTCAGAACGGGTTCGTTATCTCGCGGCGGCAGCCGCCGAACTTGATAAATAGTACCTAGTACATAGTACCTAGTAAATCCCGACAAATCCTCATTTGTTGCGCTTGCGGCGCGCCATGAGGGCGGCCAGCGCGAGCAGGGAGAGGGTCGCCGTCGTGGGCTCAGGCGTTTCGCTCACCTCGATGTAGATCACGGTGTTTGAAACCTCCGACTGATCCACGCCGATAAAGTCCGCCACCTCCTTGGAGGACACCACGCGGTATTCGTAGGCGGGGTTGGTGTAGGTGGCACCGTTGTGGTCCGTGAGCTTCACGGACTCCAGCACCGCCTGCTGCTCGTAGAGGAAGCGGCCGCTGTCGCTCACTTGGATGGCGAGGTAGCGCACACCTGCGGCGGTGGCCTTCTCCAGCGTCTCTTGCGTGAGGCCCAGCGTGAGGCCCTTGCCGCCCACGTCCGTGCGGGAAAGCTGGTCTGCCTTCGCCACCTGAATCAGCACGTCATTCTTCACTACGTTCGCCACGGTGGTGAGCGTGGTGTTGATGCAGGTGACAGGGTCCGTCAGCGTCACGGAACCCGTGGAGAAGGAGGGAAGCTTCACCAGGACATCCTGATCGGAAGCGGCGGTAGCGCCTTGGAACACGGCCGCTGCGCCCACAGTGCCGCTCTCGGGGCCTTCGCCCTCCACCTTGGAATCGGCGGAGACGAGCACGTCCTCCAGCGTGACGGAGCACTTGTTTTGCAGGTGCACCAGAGAGGTGTTGATGTCCGTTTTCTGCACGAGGGTGTTGTTGACACTGCTTTCCTGCTTCACCGTCATCTCGGCGTTCGCCACGGTGGCGCGACCGCTGTTCGCCGCGCTGAGGATGGTCTCATAGCCGTTCGCGTTGACGGTGTCCGTCTTCATGTTCAGCACGCTCGCGGTCTGCCCCGCCTTGTTCGTGATGACGACATCGGCATCCGCCGTGATATCCGTCTTATTGACGACATTCTCGGTGTTCTGATTGGTGCTTGTCGTGGCTGCCGCCGCGCCGCCGAGGATGATGCGACCGCCCTCGGAAAGGGTCGCCTTGTCCACATAGGATGTCTCACCCAGAGCGCCGCCGTAGGTCTTTTCCGAAAGTTTGAGCTTATTGGAGTCCGCATCGAGGAACTGCAACGCAGCATCCGCGCCTGTGATGTTATATTCAATGCCGCTGTTCGCGGTGGCGGACATGTAGCTCTGGAGGATGGTCTTGGCACCGATGTTCACCGTGCTGCCGTCCCGCAAGCCGTATTGCAGCTTCTTGGCGGTGTTTTCGTAGGCGTTGAGGTCGCGCGTCAGGAAATAGCCGTTCGCCGTGGCGGTGCCGCGCTCTTGTTCCGTGGCACCCACGCTCATCTGTTCGTTCACGAGGTTCAGCGTCACGCCCGTGCCGGAGAGGGCCTGCTTCAGCCAGAAAATGTGGCTGTCATCAAAAGCATCCTTCAACGCCTGGGCGGAAGCACCATACACCGCCATGGTCGAGGTCACGGTCTGGTCCATGCTGTAGTCATGGGTGTTGAAGGTGATTTCCGCACCGCCCATCACAGAAATACCCTTGTCGGTGAACCAGTTGCCGCTGCCTGTGACGGTCGCGCCGTCCTTGAGCAGCACATAGGTCAGTTCCTTACCGTAGTTATCGGAACTTTCCGTGGTGAGGAGGTTTTTCAGCGGGTCGGTCGCGTTCAGCGTGGTATCAAAGGAGAGCACGCCGCCCTTACCCACGATGAGGGTATGGGACATGGCGGCATCCTCCACCGCGCCCACGTGGATGTGCTGAGCACCGATGTTGGTGGTGGAGATGGAGCGCGCGGACAGGGCCTTGCTAACGTGCATGAGGCCCGAATCCTGCACCGTGAGGTCCAGCAGGCGGGCGTTGCCGATGCTCTGCGTGGCGGCCCCCGTCTTAATCAGGCTGATGTAGCCGCGGGAGGGCATATCCGCGCCCTCGGCGTTCTGACCGATGCCGAAGCCCACATTGCCGGAGAAGTTAGCATCCGCCGCGGGGTCAAGGGTCAGGATGGCCAGATAGGATTCCTTGTTGCCCTTGCCGATACGCTCGGAGGAGGCATCGTTAATCACACAGGCGTTGTAACCGCTCTTGCCGTCATCCTTCAGGGTACCGAGCTTGAGCTTAATCTTGCGCGTGCCGTCATTTTCCGTCACCGTGCCGTCCTCATTGTGCAGGAAGCGCGTCTCGATGGCGAGCACGTTCTTGTTGCCGCCGTTGAGGGAGAGGTCGATGGTGGTGTTGTCCCAGAGCACCTTGGGGTTCTCCTCCGTCGCATCGTGGCCGGAGATGGTGAGCTGCACATTGCCGCCGCCGTATTGGTAGGCGGAGCCGTCATCCGTGAGGATGCGGCCCGCGCCGCCCTGCAGGTAGCCTGCCATGCGGATGGTGCCGTAAGCGTTCACGGGGTTGGTGAACACATAGTCGGCGTAGGAGTAGAAGGCGTGTTCCTTGCTGTCTTTCTTGATGAAGGAGTTTTCCGCCAGCGAGGCGCCGCGCAGGGTCAGGATGGCATCGTCATAAGAGCTGAGGTTGTTGACGACGAGGGCGGCATCGTATCGGTTCATCAGCTGGGCATCGCCCGTGGCCTTGCTGTTGTCGAAGTCCGCCATGTGGGTGATGACCAAGTCGTTCGTCACCTGCCCCTGTGCTATCACGTTCTCCGCGTTGTAGGCGGAGTCGATGTAGTCCACCATCAGGGCGGCGCCGTAGGCCATTTCAATCTTACCGCCCTTGGCGGCGGCATCCGTCTTGGCCAGCGTGGGGTCTGCCATGCCGAGCGCCCACTTGTTGCGCATCACGGTGAGACCGCCGCGCAGCAGGGAACCGCCGCTGTAGGTGTTCTCCGTCTCGATGACCAGCGCGCCCGTGCCGCCCTTGGCCAGGCCCGTGTGCCAGTGGGCGAGGTCGCTCCTCACACCCTCATCCAAATCCGCGCCCAGCAGACCGGCGTAAATGCCCTCCATGTCCGCCGCCGTGGCATCCGCGATGCAGCCGGTTCGGACAACCTTGCCCTCGGCATCCAGGACATTGGTGAACACGTAGTTGGTGTCATCCTTCAGGGTGACGTAGCCGTCCTGCGTCTTGACGGTGTAGTCGGAGTTCACCGTCACATAGCCGGGGCGCACCGTGCCGTCAATCATCACGTGCTCGTAGTGCGCGCTCAGACCGTCCTTCGTCACGAACTTGGTGCCGTCCTCATTGAAATAGGAGCTGCCGTCCACGCCATAGAGAATATCGCCCGTTTCATTGCGCATGGCAATGCCGTTGCCGTGACCGTTCGGGGAGAAAATGGCCGTGTTGTCCACCTTGGTCACCATGGAGGAGTCGAGAGCATCCAGGAAATCATTGAGGGAAGCCTCGGGATTCTTCTTCCGGAACTCGGCCCATTTTTCAGGCAGGTAGAGGTTGCCGAACTTCACGGACACGCCGTCCGTGTACACGCCGTTCTCCTTCCACTGCGGGTCGACCAAATCCTTGTAGTCGGACTCCTTGTAGGCCGAATAATCGCTGATGCCGGGCAGCGCCTTCCATGTGTTCGCGGTGCCGAGCCATGCGTCCACCTCCGCGCCCTGTTTGTCGCTGCCCTGCGTACCACGGGCCACGGTCGAGCCCGTCCACGAGCGCGTGGGGTCCGCCGCCACTTTCAGCGTCAGGAAGTCCTGACCGAGATAGCTGCTGCCCGTGTAGGTCTGATAGGTGCCGTTGTTGTCGTAGTGGCCGTGGCCGTCGATGGAGGAGACAATGCCGTAGAAACCGTAACCGAGGGTCACGATGCGGGAGGCGAAGTCCGACGCATGGCCCTCCGCCACGTTTTCGCCGTCCACGATAATTTTATCCGCCGAGGCGAGGAAGTAGGTGCGCTCGCTGTAATCTTCGCGCAGGAAGTTCACGCCCGTCAGCGAGACGGCGATATTTTGGCTGAGGGTGAGCAGGCCCTGCACATCGGCGGCCTTGCCCGCAGCATCCTTGACACCCGTGGTGCCCGCCACCTGCAGCAGCGAGTGTTCCTTCAGGTAGTTGATACCCGTGGTGCCCACGGTGGAGAGGTCGGTGCCCTTGGGGATACCCACGGGGATAATCACCTTGCGGTCGCCCGTGTCCTGCATGAGGTTCTCTACCACGAATTCCAGCTCCGTGCCGGCATGCAGCGTCAGCTGACCCTCGATGCGGGCAGCGGTGGGCACAGGCTTGGTTTCACCCGTGATGGGGCTCTTCATGCTCACGGCATCCTCCGTCACCACGGTGAGACGGTGGTTGTTGTTTTGGCCCCACTCGCCGATTTCCAGCGTGGTATCAGCAGCGGTTTTCCAGCGGTCGTCATTCACACCCACGCGCAGACGGGTGCCGCTGCGGAGTTGCAGGTTGCCTGCCAAATCCACATTGTTGAAGCCCAGCGTGCCGTCCTGCACATCGAGGTTGTGCAGCTTGGCGGAGTGGATGTACTGCGCGTTGTTGCCCACCTTCACCATGCTGACACCCGCCACGGTGGTGCCGGAGCCATCAACAGGTTTGCTGATATCATCCTTCGTCAGCGTATCCTTGCCGTCGCCGTCGGCATCGCAGAGCTGCTTGTCAAAGCCCACCATGCCGGAGAACCAGGAATCCGCCTTAGCCCCCGTCTTGCCGAGGGTCAGGGTCGTGCTGTTCTCCTGCGTCACCACCCGCACCAGCTTCACTTCCAGCGCTTCGCTCCAGTCAATGGCATCGCGGTAGCTCTCCTGCGTCACGCCCAGGAGATCGGCCTTCAGCTCACCCACCTTGGTGTTATTGGAGATAAGAATCTCGTTGGAATGTGTCTGGCGCAGACCGTAACTGCCGTAGTTGCTGCTCGTGCCGCCCGCATCGGTATAGGCCTTGCTCACCGCATCGCTGACATTCACATCCACCTTCCCGCCGCTGTATTCACCCGTCAGCAACAGCTTGTTGTTGTCGCCGAGGCCGGAATCCAGATTCGACCACGCGAACTCGCGGGTGGCATCCAGCGTGCCATATTCCAGCACATCGTCCGAGAGCACCAGCTTCACGGCACCGGACTCGCGGTTGGAGAGTCGGTCATCCACGGAAGATTCTTTGTGGAGGGAATCATTCACATGGTTGCCCAGCGTCAGCGTGCCGTAGAAACGCTTTTCATCCTCGGCGGCCACGCTGCGGTTCAGGATGAAGCCGCTGTACCACAGTGTCGCGCGCAGGTCGACGGAGCCACCGATATGGGCGCATGTGAACCTCAGCGAGGAAGAATTATCAAGGCGGGAGGTGTACCCTTGCAGGAGAAGCCGGGTATCCTCCCCGCCGCTGATGCCGCCGGTCAGGTACAGGTTGCGCCACACACGGCTGGTGTTGTTGCCGAGCACCTTGCGATAGATGAAGTCGCCGTAGGAAATCGTGGAGGACGCACCGTCCGCCAGACGGATACTGTTGCTCACCACAGGGTTGCGGAAGGAGGAGGAGTAGTCGAGGTTCCATGTGTAGTTCACCCACATGGACGTGCCGTCGTGCATGGTGACGGCACCCGTGCCGAGGACGCCCTGGTCGGCCACATAAATCGTACCGCCCTGCACATCCGTGCCGCCGCTGTAGCTGTTGCCCGCATTGGCCATGACGAGGATGCCGCTGCCCTTCTTGGTGAGGGTGGTCTTGTGCCCTGCATCGTCAGCAATGGAGCCGGTGCCGTTAAAAGCGTAGCCGATTTTGCCGTAGGCTTCGCCGCGCTGGGTCATGGAGACACCCGTGTCATCCACGATAATCTCATAGGGGCGCCACTCGGAGTCCAGCGTGACATCGAGATAATCGTTGCCTTTGTTAATCTGCCCTCTCTTGTCAAAAGTAGCGCTCACGCCGTCGGTCAGCTTGGTCAGGTCGCCGTCCCACACCACATCATCGCTGCCCGAATCCGCCAACGGAGCCGCCATCATCATCATGCGGAACGGGGCAAAGCCACCGCCGCCACCGCCGCCACCGCCGCCGAAGCTCATGAGGCTGACGCCCAAAGAGCGGGCTGCGGGCTGCGTATCGGTCAGGCTGGCAAGGGAAAACGTCTGGGTCTCAAGCTCCTCTTGGGGGGCCGCCTTCTTCTTTTCCTCCACGATTTCATCGATGATGGTGTCGTGGTCGCTGCCGCCGGGGCGACCGGGCGGCAGGAAGGCGGGAAAATCCGGCTCATATTGCAAAATCGTGCCGGAGTGGTTGACGAGCGACCAGACAGCAGGCAGAATCGCGCCCTCGCGCTGCTCCTGTTGCTGCGCGAGCTGCACCCAGCCGCCGCTCACCGTGCCGCTCACAAAGCCCATGCCCTGGTATTCACGCTCATTCTGCAACAACTGCCCCAAACGGTGCAGGAGGGCATGCATGCCCACGCCGTGCGCCTTCTTCGTAGCATCGACCTCATCCTCCAACGCAGCCAGCAAGTCCACAAACTCCTCCACGCTGAGAGCCGCCAGGACCTCCTCATGCGTGTTCTGCTGCAAATCGGCCAGAATATCCTCGGCACGACCCTTACCCGCGGCCTCCCCGGCAAGGGCAGCCCATGACAGCTCAAAAGCGCTCACGGCATCCATACCATTCTGCACGAGAGGAGCAGACAGCGCCTTCGCGCGCGTTGTACGAGCGTGACGCGCAGCGGCATCCATGCCGTGCAATACGGCGGTGTGCTTCTCACCGTCGCGCAGGTCCTCGACCTGCGCCATCACCGGCAGCGCAAGGGTCGCCAACACGAACGCAAGGCCGTGTCTGACAGCATTTTTCCATTTCGTTACCTGTGTATGAGCTTTCATTGGTCGTCTGAAGAGGCCCTCACCCCTGTGTTTTATTGATAAATTCAAGTACTCGGGGGGGGCAGAGAGTATACCGATTTTTTGCCGAAACGTCAACCCGAATAATTGCAATTAACAATTTTTTCCGTTTTTAAACTCAAACATTATGAAGAGCTTAGAGCGAAGCAAAGGGGGATTTGTAGATTTACTATGTACTAGGTACTATGTACTATTTTTGAAT
>JAKSOV010000001.1 GCA_024405415.1 Akkermansia sp. | reverse complement strand
ATGAAGAGGTCGCCCACCCGTGAGAGACGAATGAGCGACCTTGGATTAGTAGGGCTGCAGGGGCTCGAACCCTGGACCAAGGGATTATGAGTCCCCTGCTCTAACCGCTGAGCTACAGCCCCACGCAGATAATACAGAGAGGGAGAGGGAGAGGCAAGGAAAAAGAGGCGGGAAACGAGGGTTTGCGCGTCATGCCCTCGGGCAAGGAGGTGATGTAGGATTAAGAAAGAGTGCCTGCGGCGACAGCCGCACGAATTTCAAAACTTCCAACCTCCAACTTCAAACTTCCAACTTTCCTACAAATCCTATTTGTAGGATTGAGGCACCCGAGGGCGCGGCCCGCGGGGGGCTTTGCCCTCGGATGCTCAACATCCTTAGCAAGTAAACATTCCCGCTGATGAGGCGGGAATGAAGGGAGTATACCGATGACGGCGGGAAAAGCAAGCCGTTATTGCTCAATTACCGTCACGGGGTAGCGCGTGCCGTCCCATTGCACGGCTTTGATGTGCGTGGTGCCCGCGGGGCAGTAGACGGTGGTAGCGTCGTTGTCGGCGTGGTTGAGGCCGCGCAGGGAGACGCGCAGGAGGGTTTCGTTGCCCTTGGCATCGGTGCCGTAGGCCTCAAAGGCGACGGCGTTTTTCCACAGGCCGGCGGGGACTTCGAGTTTGCCGTCACGCAGCTCGGGGACGGGGGCGCCTTCGGCGGGCTCTTCGACGGCGAGGCGGTCGCGGTACTGCGGCAGGGTGTTAACGGTAATGTAGTTGAGGACGGAGCTGTCCGGCTCGGGGTAGTGCTTGGCTTTGATGGCATCCACGGTGGCGCGGAGCATGTCGGGGGTGACGGAGAGCCAGCCGTCGCCGTAGTCGAAGACGCCGCGGCTCATGGGGGCGAGCATGCCGCTTTGCAGGAAGAAGCGCGTGAGGTCGAGTTTGGCGCTGTCGCAGGCGCGTTGCAGGAAGAGCATGCGCAGCTCGCCGTTGGTCATGGCTTTTTCATCGGTGCGGCGGACGGACTCAAAAATGTCGGGGTAGAAGTCTCCGTTGCCGCGGGCGCAGGCGCAGTAGAGCTGGAGCTGCCAGAAGGGGATGAGGGTGGCAAAGACATCGCCGCTGACGTAGGGGTGCGGGGTGGCACCGATGTTCTGAAACTGCCAAGGCTCGCCTTTGATGAGGGCGGTGTTGATGCAGATGTCGTAGTGGCCGCCGATGACGCGGCCGGCCTCGCCGTAGCCCTCGCATTCCTCGTGCTCGGTGCGGATGTGCTCAGCGCCGAGGCAAAGCTGGCACCAGAGGGAGTAGAGGTTGTTGGAGACTTCCGTAAGGCCCTTCCACATCATGCCCGGCTCGGTCTGGTTGACGTGGCCGAATTCGTGCGCGACGCCCCAGCAGGGGTCGCCGGTGAGGGCATCGGGGTTGCAGAGGGAGGGCATATTGCCGACATGGAAGCCCGCCCCTTTTTCATCGGCGAACATGTAGCCGTTGTAGACGACGCGGCCGAGAATGCGGTTGCCGGGGTGGCCGTATTTGTCCCAACCGCAGAGCTGCTGTTGCAGTTCGATGATGCGGTCGTAGAGGGCGAGCAGCTGCACACCCTTGGCCGGGCAATGCTCGCGCAGGGAGTCCGTCGGCAGGACGAGGTGCGTGCGCTTGCCGAGCATGTCGAGCCACGGGCCCTTGGCCGCGGCGAGGAGCTTTTGCCAGGTTTCGGCATTGTCGGCCTCGGTCATGATGCCGTTGATGGTGCCGCCCGTGATGGTGACGTCGATATCGGGTGCGGCGGCGTTCGGCGAGGGCTTGCGGTAGCTGAGGTAGAGGAGGCCGTCTTTCTGCGAAGTGACGGTGTTGCTGCCGACGCGCAGGGGCCATTCATCGCCGTCTTCGTTATCGGCAAAGCTCTTGACGATGAGGTTCAGCTCGCCCGAGGGCATACCGTTGATGCTGATATGCACGCTTTCGCCCTCCTTGCAATAGATACCCAGCGCGTTTTCGTAGGGGTCGTAGCCGGTGTTTTTGTATAGCTCCATCTGCTTCTTGATGTCGAGGCAGGCGGAGATACGGCGGTGGCGGTAGCTGTCCTCGCGGTCGGCGGCGCGGTTCAGCTCGGCAGCGCGGTAGTACTTGCGCGGGTTGAGGACGGTCTCGCTGGCGGGCTTGCCCTCTTGATCGACGGCGGCGGGGTCCGCCCCGGCGGAGAGGAGGATGTCGGCGCACTCGCTCTGCCCCATCTCGGTGGCGAGGGGGAGGGCGGTCTTGCCCTGCTCATCTCGGGCGTTGAGGTCGGCGTCCTTGAGGGAGACCAGCTCTTTCAGGCGGGCGGCGTTGCCCTGCGCAACGGCTTCGTGCAGGGAGGCGGGCGGGGTCACGGTCACGGCGGAGAGCAGAGCATCCGTCTCGGGCGCGGCGTAGGCAGCGCAGGTCAGGCAGAGGAGAATCAGCGCGGTGTATTTCATATCGTGAGCGCGCATTATGCACCATACATCTATCAAAATCAAGGATAAACAAAGCCGCCCCTGCGGGCGGGGGCTCGCAGGGGCGGGGCATCCGTGCCGGGGAGCACGGTCATCAGAAATCGTAGCGCAGACCGACGTTGCCGGAGACGCTGCCGATGTCGTGGCCGAGGCGGCCGTAGACACCGCCGATCATGTCCCAATGCGAGCTCAACGGCAGGACGACATTCATGCCGAGCTGGCCGTAGAAGGGTGCACGCTTGAGGCTGTTGACGCGGAAACCGTCCACCGTCGGGTCGAGCGAGTTGAAGCGGTTGCTCGCCGAGGGGCGGCGGTCGCAGAAGTCACCCACGGCCTGAGCCGAGAAGGTGACGGTGCCGCGCTCCTGGTGTTGCAGGCCGGCAAAGCGCTTTTCGTAGCGCGCGCCGAGGGCCACCTGCACGAGGTTCAGGGAGTCGTACGAGGTGGTGACGGCACCTGCGCCGCCGTTTTCGCTCAGGTTGTCGATGTCGATGTAGGCGTAGTTGACATCGAGGTAGGGGGTGAGCAGCGCATTGTTGCTCAGCTCGTACTCATAGCTCAGCTCGTAGCCCGCGTGGAGGCTGTAGCCGTCCATGGAGCCGGAGCAGCGCGCGGAGTAGTCGTGACCGGGGGCGCTCACGCTGTAGGAGCGGGAGCTGTCGTAGTCATGCAGCCCCACGCCGAAGGTGAACTTGTGGTCAAAGCGCCCCGTGCGCACACCGCTGTAGAGGTCGATGTAGTAGGCATCATCCTCCACTCGGGTGCCGGTGCTGCGGGCAATGCTGTTTTCATACCCGAAGGCGATACCGAGCGTGGCGTTGCAGCAGAGCTGGCGGTCGTAACCGAGCAACAGGCCTTGGAAGGTGCGGCTGTAATCGCCCAAGCCGGCCTGACCGTCGATATGGTCATAGCCGCCCTCGTACACGGCCCAAGCATCGTTGAGGCGCTCGGGCATGTGGTAGCCGCCCTTGTCCCATGTGCAGGGGGTGGGCATGGTCACGCGGGAGCGCAGGGTGTCGAGGTGGTGCGAGGTGGCATCCATGGCGGAGAGCTGGGCGATGGTGTTGCCCGCACCGCTGAGTGCCTGCAGGGCGGCGGCGGCCTCAGCGCCGCTGCGGGTGTAGTCCAGCGCATCGAGCAAGCGCGCCGTGTCCGTGTCCATCGCGGCGAGCGTGCCTTCCGTGTGGTCCACGGTGTCGGCCAAGGCGGCCAGAGCACCCGCCACAGCGGCCTGATTGCCGTTCTGCGCCGCGCTGCGGAAGTTCTTGCTGAAGACGAGGGAGGCCCCCTGCTCCGCATCGTTCACCACATGCACGTTGAGGGTGCGCAGCACGCGTTGGTAAGTACCGTTCTCCGTCAGCTCCATGTCGTAGAGCACGTTCTCGTTGAAGCCATTGCTCCCGGGAGCCATGGCTCCCTCGGCGAAGAGCACGGAGGTGCCGTCCGCGATGGCAGACTCGTACACCTCGCTCTCGCCGAGCGTGGCAAAGACGCGGGCGCCGTTCGGATCCATATCGCCGCTGAGGGTCATTTTATCCGCCGTCACGCTGCCGTCCTCGTTGAGGGAGATGTCCTCCCACAGCAGGGTGTAGGGGTTGAGGCGCAGGTTCGTCACCAGCGTCTCCGTGCCCGCCACTCCGCGGTCGAAGTTGAGGATGGAGCCAATCTCGCGGTAACCCACACGCGTGTTGTCATCCGCGGTGTAGGAGCCATCGATGAGGAAGGTATCGAGTGTGCCGGCCTCGTTGTTGCGCGAGCCGTTATCCAGCGCGGTGTTGATGCTGCCGACCTGCACCGGCTCGGCGCCCTCGTAGGCCTCGGCCGTCACGGTGAAGTTGCTGTCCTTGAGCAAAGAACGCGCTTCCTCGCCCAAGCCCACGCTCGCCACGGTAATTTGGGAGCCGTCCTCGGCGGTGGCCAGAATGCGGCCCTTGTAGTCGCGGCTGTCCTCGCTCACGGTCAGGTTGTAGGCATCCGTCAGCATGATGGCGGCGGTGGTGTCCTCGCTGCTCAGGCGGGAGTCAATCTCGGCGCCCGACTTCAGCTCCAGCACGGCGTGGCGGTCCATGATGATTTCACCGCGGCTCTCCTCCGTCGTTCCGGCGGTCGCCAGCGTGGCATCCTTGAGGGAGACGTAGCTTTGCAGAAGGATGTCGCCGTCCGTGGCGACTACGTCCTCGGGGTTGCTCAGGGATTCGAACTGCACATCGCTGAACACCATGCCCACCTCGCGGGTGACGCCCGCCTGGGTTTCCACGGTGGTGGTGCCGTCCGTGGTGATGCTGCTGGCTCCCGTGACGGTAGCACGGTTGCCGGCCTCGCCCTGCAGGAGCACGGCCTCATCGGCATGCAGCGCCGCGTTACGGATAGTGGTCATGGAGCCGACATAATCAGCCTCGCTGGTGAGGATGCGCAGCGTGCCTTCGCCTGCGTCCACCGAAGCGTTGGAGAGGTAGGTTGCACCGTGCAGGGTGATGTCGCCGGAGACGGTCTCCATGCGGGCGCCCTCCTCGATGGTGGTGACACCCGAAACGGCGATATCGCCCTCCGAGCCATGCAGCACGGCATCAGCACCCGTGAGGCGGGTGGTACCGCCCGTGGTGCTCAGGCCCACGGTGTCAATCAGGCCCTCGGAAGAGAGGTCTGTGTTCGTCAGCTCCTGCGCTGTGGTAAGGTTGAGGACGGAGTCCGTGCCGATGACGCTCAGGCTGCCGTTCTCCGTCAGCATCTCGCCGTCCACAGTCATCTGCATGGAGTCCGCCACCTCGACGTTAGCACCGCTGTCCGCGCCGACATTGCCCGTGACATGCACGCTGCCGGCGTAGTCCGCGCTGATACCGCCGCCGTCATTGACGAGGAGGTTGCCGTGGAACTCCATGTCGGACTCAATCGTCTGGCTGCCGAGGCGGATGAACTGGAAAGCGCTCACCGTGCCGTCCGAGGTGTCCGTGCCGTTGAGAATCATGCCGCGGGCATTAAACACCGTAGCGTCAGCCCCCGTACCGGTGATGGTACCCGTGGCACCCGTTTCGGCGGTAAGGCCCGCGAGGTTCGCGGTCTCCACATCCGTGTAGAAGTCATTCTCCTCCGTATCGACAATCGTCAGCTCGGGCATCGAGGTGGCCGAGGCGGTGTACGACAGGACGGAGACGGTTACAATAGCGGCCAGCAGCGCACGGCGCAGCGGCGTGGGTAAATGTAATCTCATTGTTGTTGGTTGTTGGGTAATTAGGTCCGATGCGGAAAAACATCCGCACCTTGCCGCGATGATACGGATGAAAACGGGCGACGTCAACGACTGTTGGAGCGTATCGCACAAACAGGGAGAAGAGGGATTGCGAATTTGAAATATCAGATTTGAGATTTCTGATTTATTAAGTTTGTGCGACTCTCGCCGCAGACCGACAAACGTCATCTTACGTACCGTCAGATGACGCATTACTCCTGCGCGGAGCGCTCTCTGTTTCAAATCAAAAATTCCCAATCAAAAATCTCATATCACCTATCCACTCGCCTCCGCTGTCACGGCGGGAGCTTGACTTTTGAGCACAGGTGCGATAGCTTGGCGAGGATGCCCGCGTGCTGCGGGTTGAAACCATACTGAGTTATGAAAAAGTCCTACATCATGATGGCCGCCGCCGGCCTTGTCGCCGTTGCCGCCGTGGCTCCGCTCTGCTTCTCGCAGGCCAATGAAGGTGCGCCCGCCGCTGCCCCTGCCGCCCCCGTGACGACACCCGCCTCCGCCGATCAGGCCAAGACCGCTTTCTCCTACTACGCCGGTTACAGCTTTGCCCAGCAGATTGCCAACGGCACCACTACGCTGACCCCTGAGGATTTTGACCGCGAAGTGTTCTTCAAGGCCGTGGCCGACAGTCTGGCAGGAGAAGGCCCCTCCATGACCGAAGAGGAAATCAGCGCCGGTATGCGCGCCTTTGTCGCCACCGTTCAGGAGCGCGAGAACGCCGTGGCCGCGCAGAATCTGGAGAAGGGACACGCCTTTGAGGCCGAGTTCGCCAAGCAGGAGGGCGTCACCAAGACCGAATCAGGCCTGATGAACCACGTCCTTACCAAGGGTGAGGGCCGCACCTACAACGAGCAGGAAGACGGCGCCGACGCCATCGCCAACGTGACCTACGAGGGCAAGAAGATTGACGGCAAGACTTTCGACAAGGCAGAGCAGCCCATCCCCATGCCCATCTCTCAGGTGGTGCCCGGTTTCTCCGAGGCGCTGAAGGCCATGCCCATCGGCTCCGAGTGGGAAATCTGCATTCCCGCTGCCCTCGGCTACGGCGAGCAGGCCCCCGGCCCCATCGGTGCCAACTCCACCCTCATCTTCACGGTGAAGCTGCACGACATCTCCAAGAATGAGGCTCCCCGGGGCGGCATGCCCATGCAGCTCACGCCCGAGATGATTCAGCAGCTGCAGGCTCAGGGCCTCGATGTCGTGGATGACGGCACGGGCAACCCGGCCCCCGCCCCCGCCATGGACGCGGAATGACAAATGGGGATTTGTCGGGATTTACTAGGTACTATGTACTAGGTACTATTTGGGAATAGAGTGCGGCTTCGCCGCAAGGATGGCCCCCCCCGTTCTGACGCTTGCGTCAGAACGGGGGTCGTTATCTCGCGGCGTTAGCCGCCGAACTTTACAAATAGTACCTAGTACATAGTACCTAGTAAATCCCCATTTGTCGAGCTTGACCCTCCGCGCGCGCTCGTGTACAATCTCACCCGCATGAAAGACCCCATCGTCCGCAAAGTGGAACAGGTTTCCGTCGCGCGATTTTATGAGCTGTACCGCAGCCAGTTGGAGCTGCGGCTGCTCAACAGCCCGCTGGGCATGTCGCGCAACATCCTGCAGCCCTCCATCAACCGCCCCGGCTTAGCGCTGGCGGGCTATCTGGGCTACTTTGCGCACGAGCGAATCCAAGTGTTCGGCACAGCGGAAATGGCCTATCTCTCCACGCTGGAGGGCGAGCTGCGCCAACAGCGTCTGCAAGGCATTTTCTGTGATGATGTGCCCTGCCTCATCTTTGCCAACAATGTGGAGGTACCGCAGGATATTCTCTCCATGGCAGACCGCTTTTCCGTATCGGTGTTCCGCTCCAAGCTGACGACGATGCAGATTATGAACCGCACCACGCTCATTCTCGAGAATGAGTTTGCGGACAGCACGACCTTGCACGCCTGCATGGTGGATGTGCGCGGCGTCGGCGTGCTGCTCACGGGCAAGGGCGGCGTGGGCAAGAGCGAAATCTCTCTCGGCCTGGTGGAGCGCGGCGCCTCGCTGGTGGCGGACGACATGGTGCGCATCCGCAACATCAGCGGCGAGCTGGTAGCTACCTCCCCCTCCATGAGCCGCGGCTACATCGAGATTCGCGGCATCGGCATCATCAACGTCACCAACCTATTCGGCCTCAAGGCCTACCGCCGAGAGAAGAAAATCAACCTCGTCATCAACCTCACCGAGTCCGGCGAGATGACGGAGCATGAACGTCTCGGGCTGGAGCGGCGCATGACCACCATCCTCGGCGTGGAGGTGGAAAAAATCACCCTGCCCGTTGCGCCCGGCCGCGATATGACGCGTCTGGTGGAGGTGGCGGCCCTTGGCCAATACCTGCGCGAGAGCGGTTACGACATGGCGGCTGAGTTCAACCGCCGTCTGCACGACGAAATCCGCGCCAATTCCCCCAAGCTCAGCTCCTACAACGAAGACAAATGACCGCACTCTCCGACATCACCGCCCTGCTGGACAGCACGCTGAATATCAACAGCGTGAAGGATGCCCCCGTGGCGCTCAACGGCTTACAGGTGGAAAACAGCGGCGGCGTCTCCAAGGTGGCGCTCGCGGTGGACGGCTCGCAGAAGACGATTGAAGCCGCCGTTGCCGCCGATGCGGACTTACTCATCCTCCACCACGGCATTTTCTGGAGCGGCCTGCGCCCGCTGACGGGCTGGTGGAAGAAGAAGGTAGAGACCTGTCTCAACGCTGACCTCGCGGTGTACGCCGCCCACCTGCCGCTGGACCTGCACCCCGAGCTGGGCAACAACGCGGGCATTGCCAAGGGCTTAGGCTTACAGGACGTGCTGCCCGAGGTGGATTACCACGGCACGCTCATCGGCCTGTCGGGCGTCTACGCAGGCACGGTCGGTGAGCTGAAAGAGGCTTTTGCCCAGCTGACAGGCGCTCCCGTCACGGGCTGCATCGTGAATGCGGATGCCCCCGCGGGCCGCATCGCCCTGTGTAGCGGCGGCGGCGGCGACTGCATCTACCAAATGCACGACAAGGGGTATACGACCTACCTGACGGGCGAGGAGAACCATTGGGTGGTGAACGCCGCAGAGGACATGGGCATGAACATCCTCTTCGCCGGGCACTACGCCACGGAGACCTTCGGTGTGAAGGCTCTGGGCCGTCTGCTGGAGGAGCGCTTCGGGCTGGAGACCGTTTTTATCGATAACCCGACAGGAATGTAAGGCCGTGATTATCATCGTAGAAGACTCCCTCGGGTCGCGCCTCGACCAGTATTTGGCGCAGCAGCTGCCGGAGCTGTCCCGCGCGCGCATTCAGGCGCTGCTGAAAAGCGGCGACATCCTTGTGAACGGCAAGCCGGCGAAGGCCAAAACACCCGTGGAGCGCAACATGCGTATCGAGGTGGACATCCCCGAGCCGGAGCCGGCCGAGGCGCAGCCGCAGGATATCCCCATCTCCGTGCTCTACGAGGACAAGGACGTCATCGTCATCGACAAGGAGAGCGGCATGGTGGTGCACCCCGCCGCGGGCAACCCGGACGGCACGCTGGTGAACGCCGTGCTCTTCCATTGCGCGGGCAATCTCTCGGGCATCGGCGGTGTAGAGCGCCCCGGCATCGTGCACCGCTTGGACAAGGACACCAGCGGCTGCATCGTAGTCGCCAAGAATGACGCCGCGCACCTCTCCCTCACCACGCAGTTTGCGGAGCGCGACACTTCGAAAATCTACCTTGCCGTCGTACAGGGCTGCCCGCGGGAGGCGGAAGGCACCGTGTTCACGAACATCGGTCGCCACCCCGTGAACCGCCTCAAAATGGCCGTCGTCAACCCCGGCAGCGGCAAGCCCGCCATCACGGACTGGCGTGTGCTGCGCTATGATGCGGCCTCGGACTCCTCCCTCGTGATGTGTACCCTGCACACAGGCCGCACGCACCAAATCCGCGTGCACATGCTCCACCTCGGCCACCCGCTCATCGGCGACCCCATCTACGCCCATCCGCAGCGCCAAAAGGCCAAGCCCGGACGCCTGATGCTGCACGCTTGGCGCCTCGCCTTCAACCACCCCGCAGACGGTCACCGCGTGGCGATTCAATCTGAGATTCCGGCAGAATACACCCCGTGGCTCATCGGTACGGAACTGCCCGCGTGGGAAGAAAAGCCCTGAGACGGTGTCTTACACCTATTCGCAGTTTGACTTTCGCGGCGGGTTTCGCTACAATGGCGCGCGATGAATACCGCCTTTGTTCCGCAGGATTACTTTGCCCGCCACTCCGTTGCCGAGATTTTCGGCGCGGGGGAAACCTGTGAAGTAGACCTCGGCTGCGGGGACGGCGGTTTCCTGCTGCAAATGGCGGAGCACTACCCCGAGACGCGCTTTCTCGGTGTGGAGCGTCTGCTGGGCCGCATCCGCAAGGTGTGCAACGAGAGCGAGAAACGCGGGCTGAACAATGTGCGCGGGCTGCGCACGGAGAGCCGCTACTTCCTCGAATGGATGATGGAGCCGGGCAGCATCAGCCGCCTGCACTACCTCTTCCCCGACCCGTGGCCCAAGGAGAAACACCACAAGAACCGCCTCGTGCAGGAGTCCTTCATCCCCATCCTGCACCGCGCGCTGGCGGAGGACGGCGAGTTCCTGTTCAAGACCGACCACGAGGAGTATTTTGAGTGGGTCTGCGAGCGTTTGGATGCCTCGCCCCTCTTCCGCCGCGAGGAGTGGAACGCCCCCTTCTACCCCAAGACCGATTTCCAGAAACAATGGGAGGCGATGGGTAAATCCATCTTCGCCGCCCGCTACGTGAAGAACCATGTCCTTTGACCTGCACACCACCGACCCGAGCGGCGCGCGCCTCGGCACCCTGCACCTGCCCCACGGCGATGTGCAGACCCCCATCTTCATGCCCGTGGGCACACAGGGCACGGTGAAAACCCTGCACCCGGAGGATTTGAACGCCCTCGGCGCGCAAATCATCCTTGGCAACACCTACCACCTCTGCCTACGCCCCGGCGATGAACCCATCCGCGACATGGGCGGTCTGCACCGCTTCGCGGGCTGGGACAAGCCCATGCTGACGGACTCCGGCGGCTTTCAGGTGTTCAGCCTCGCGCGTCTCCGCAAGATTACGGAGGAGGGCGTGCGCTTCTGCAACCACATCGACGGCGCGTACATGATGCTCACGCCCGAGCGCAGCATGGAGATTCAGGCCAACCTCGGCAGCGACATCGCCATGCTCTTTGATGAGTGCCCGCCCTACCCCTGCGAGCGCAAGTACGCCGCCAAATCGCTGGGGCTGACGCTCCGCTGGGCCAAGCGCTGCAAGGCCTGGATTGATGAGCACCAACCGCAGACCAACGGCATGCCGCAGCAACATTTCGGCATCGTGCAAGGCTCCTGCTATGCGGACCTGCGCCGCCAATGCGCGGAGGAGCTGGCTGCCATGGATTTCGACGGCTATGCCGTGGGCGGCGTCTCCGTGGGCGAGCCGGAGCCGGTGATGCTGGAGGCCATCGAGAACAGCACCCCCTACCTGCCGCAGAACAAGGCGCGCTACGCCATGGGGCTCGGCACCCCCACGCAGATGCTGGAGATGATTGAGCGCGGCATCGACATGTTCGACTGCGTGATGCCCACCCGCCTGGCGCGCCACGGCATTGCGCTCACACCCGACGGCCCCATGCACATCCGCAACGAGCGCTGGAAGTACGACACCCGCCCCATCGACCCCGAGGGGCACCCGCATGTCACGCGCTTCTCCCGCGCCGCCGTCCGCCATTTCTTCCGCGCGGGCGAGATGCTGGCGCTGCGTTTGCTCTCCTTCCAAAATCTTCACTTCTATTTACGGCTCATGGCGCAAGCGAGAAGCGCCATCGCTGCCGGAGAATTCGCTGCCTTTAAGAGCAGCTTCATCTCGCGTTACCAAGCCAACGACATCCAATGACCACCGCATTCATTCTGGCCCAGGCCGCGGCTGACCAGCAGGGCAGCCCCATTCAGACGGTTATCACCATCGCCCTCATCGGCGTGATTTTCTACTTCCTGCTCATCCGCCCCCAGCAGAAGCAGCAGAAGGAGCAGAAGAAGCTCCACGAGGGGCTCAAGGTCGGCGACAAGGTCGTGACCGCGGGCGGTATCTACGGCATCATCCGCGAGGTGCAGGACAGCACCGTGAAGCTGGAGATTGCGGCCAACACCGTGATTAAAATTGCCAAGACCAGCATCGCCGCCAACGTGGCGAAGGACGGCAAGGCCGAGACGAAGTGAGATGTACAATGTACAAAGTACAATGTACAAATCATGAAGGACGTCTACACAGCTGAGGATATTGCGGGGTTGAGCACCCCTTGGGTGCTCAAGGACAAGCCCGTGCAGCTGGGGGTCATCGGGAATCCGATTGCTCACTCCAAATCCCCGCAGATGCAGCAAGCCGCGCTGGATGCCGTGGGGGTGAACGCCGCCTATGTCCGTCTCCTTGCGGGCACGGAGGAGGGGGCGTTTGAATCCCTGCTGCACATCCTTCACGACAAGGGCTTTATAGGCGTCAATGTCACCGTGCCTTTCAAAAAGCGCGCTTTCCTCGCCGCGCAGCACCGCGATGCCCTCGCGGAGCTGAGCGGCGCGGTGAACACCCTCGTGTGGCGCGAGGACGGGCTGCATGGTTACAATACGGACGGCCCCGGTTTTGAACGTGCCATCGCCGAGCTGACGGGCGGCAAGGCGCTCGCGGAGCTTCGCATCGTCATCCTCGGTGCCTGCGGCGGCGCGGGTTCCGCCCTCGCCTGCCAGTGCGCCCTTTCGGGTTGCAAGCCAATACTTGTAAATCGACAAAGACCTGAATTGCCCGCAATTAAGGCAAGATTAGAGAGCTTAGTAGAAAAAGGAGGGCTCAATATCCCCGCCTACACTTTTGATGATAAAGCTCTACAAAAAGAGGTCGAGCACGCCGACCTTATTGTGAACGCCACCAGCCTCGGTCTCCGCGAGGGCGACCCGCTCCCCCTCCCCGCCGCGTGGCTTCACCCGCATCATTTTGTCTACGACATCGTGACGCACGACACCCCCTTCCGCCGCGCCGCCGCTGCCCGCGGCTGCACCACGGACAAGGGCCTCTCCATGCTCCTCTGGCAAGGTGCCATTGCTTTTGACCACTGGTTTGCCACCCTGCCCCCCATCGCCCCCATGCGCAAAGCGTTGGGAGATTTGGGATAAGAAATAGGTGATTTAAGATTTTTGATTTGGAAAATTCGTACGGCTTCCGTCTTCGCCTACGGCTACGCCGAGACAGGTTCGCCGCATGATTACCAACCGCATCTGACGTGCCGTCAGATGAGCTCCTTTCCTTACGAGCGCTCCTATCACGGTAGTTTCCACGGACATGTTGCGTCTTAGCACTCGCGAGCAGCAAAAAACTGTTGACAGGCTCCCCTTCTCTCTCTACAATGGCCTTGAGCTTAAAAAGCTACAAGGTTATTGACGTCATTTTTGATGTACCAACCCCCCCGCAGATGTGGCCGCGTCTGCGGGGTTGCTTCTTTTATATCATTTCAAAGAAGCTCATGACCATGGCGAGCAGGTCGCAGATGTGTGGCCACATTTGGATTATTGAGGTCATCATTTCGATGTACCGCCGCTGCTATCAAAAGACAAGATAAAGGGCGTATTTTCGAACAACACAAATAACACGGCGAAATCATCGGCGAACAAAAAAGCGGCGTTCGGGAGCGCGGAGGCTCGCGAACGCCGCGGGAAATAGGGGGATGAGCGTAGTGTTTAACCCAGCAGCGGGGCAATGTCGTCTGCTATCAGCTCGGGGGTGAGGTGATAGCGCTGATAGAGCTCGGGCAAGGGCACGCTGTCGGTGAATTCCTTGTCGGCGCCGTAGACGAGCACCTTCATGTCGGAGCCGCCGTAGTAGGCCGCGATGCTTTCACCGAAGCCGCCCGCGGTACAGCCGTCCTCCAAGGTGATGACGATGTCGTGGTCGGTCTTCAGGCTGTCCAGCATGGCCTTATCCGTACCGGTGAGGTAGACGGGGTTAATGAGCGTGGGGGCGAAGCCGAAGCGCGCTTTCAGGGCATCGGCCGTCTGCTCGGCAAGCCAGTAGAAATTGCCCGCACCGATGAGGGCCACCTTGCTGCCCTTGCGGGTCATTTTGAAGGTGTTGAGCACGCTGTAATCCGTCGTGTCTTTCACGCCGCAGGAATGAGGGACGTTGGGAACACGGATGGCGACGGGGTGCTCCGTCTGGTGCACGGACCAATCCAGCATGGCTTCGTATTCCTCCGTCGTGGTCGGGGCGAGGTAGACGATGTTCGGGATGTTGGCGACCAGCGGGATATCGAAGAGCGTCAGGTGCGTGACATCGGAGCCGGAGATGCCGCCCCAGACCACCAAAATGGTGGCAGGCGCCTTGTTGATGGACAAGTCCTGCGAGAGCTGGTCGTAGCTGCGTTGCAGGAAGGAGCTCATAATAGGCAGCACGGGCTTAGCCCCGTTGGTGGCGAGGCCGGAGATGTAGCCGACGGCGTGCTGTTCGCAGATGTCCACATCCGTGTAGTGTTCGCCCATCGCGGCGCGGAACTCGGGCGTGAAGCCGCAGATGCCCGCTGTGGCGGGGGTGACGGCCACGATGGGCTCACCCTTGGCCTTCTGCTCCAGCAGGTAGCGGGTCGTGATTTGGTCGAACACGCTCAGCCCGCGTTGCAGGCCGTTGTCCACCTCGCCGGGCATAATCCAGTGGTAGGGCTCCTTGTTTTCCACGGCGGGGGCATAGCCCTTGCCCTTCAAGGTGTGGATATGCACCACCACAGGCTTAGGGGAATTCTTGACCTTGCGGAAGGCGGTCACCAGCGCGTCGATGTCGTTGCCGTCCTCCACATACAGGTAGTCGTAACCCATGAAGGTAAAGATGTTGTTGGAGGCGGCACCCTTTGTGCGGCGCAGCTCGGCCAAGCCCTTGTACAGGCCGCCGTTGGTCGGGGAGATGGACATCTCGTTGTCGTTGACCACCACAATCAGATTACCGCCCAGCACGGCACCCGCGCTCAGGCCTTCCAAGGCCTCACCGCCCGAGAGCGAGCCGTCACCGATGATGGCGATAACGTTGTACGCCTCGCCCTTCAAATCACGAGCCTTCGCCACGCCGCAGGCGAGGCTGACGGAGGTCGAGGTGTGGCCGATGGTGAAGAGGTCGTGCTCGCTCTCGTGCGGGCTGGTGTAGCCCGAGATGCGGTGGTGCTCGGGGTCGAGGTAGCCGTCCTTGCGGCCCGTCAGCATCTTATGGGGGTAGCACTGGTGCGAGACATCGAAAATCATCTTGTCCTTCGGGGAATCAAAGACAAGGTGCAGCGCAATCGTGGCTTCCACGATGCCCAAATCCGGGCCGAAATGTCCGCCGATGAGATTGGTGCGGTGAATGATACCGTAGCGCATCTCCTCCGCAAGAGCTTTCAGCTCCTCCGTGCTCATCGTTTTGATGTCCTGCGGAGAAGAAATGCGGTTCAGATAAGGGGTTTCCATACGATGATTCTATTGCTTCAAGTTACTTGAAGACAAGAAGAAAAACGCCGGAGCGCGATTATTTCAGATTCTCGCCGTAGAAGCGTTCGAGCTTATCGAAGGGAATTTTGTCGTAGTTGTCGTAGAGGTCCACATGGCTGGCACCGGGGATGATGTGAAGCTCTTTATTGTCGCCTTTCAGGAGAGAGAAGGCCGTCTCGCCGAAGTAGCGGGAGTGCGCCTTTTCACCATGGATGATGAGAACGGCGGAGCGGATTTCCCCTGCATAGGCCAGCAGCGGGGTGTTAAGGAAGGAGAGCGCGCTCGTCTTGTTCCAGCCGCCGTTGGAGTTCAGCGAGCGGGGATGGTAGCCGCGCGGGGTCTTATAGTAGGCGAAATAGTCCTTCAGGAACTGCGGGGCGTCCTCGGGCAACACGTCGGGCACACCGCCCGCGGTCTCGGGGGCATCCAGAGTCGCATCCTTCAGGCGCTGGGCGGCGAGCTGCGTGCGCAGTTCGTGGCGGGCATCGGCGTTGTCCGCGCTGTCAAAGTAGCCGTTGGCGGTTACACGGTGCATATCGTACATGGTGGAGGCCACGGTGGCCTTGATACGCGGGTCGTTAGCCGCGGCATTGAGCGCCAAGCCGCCCCATCCGCAAACGCCGAGAATGCCGACGGCATCCGCCTTCACATAGGGCAGAAGCGACAGGAAATCCACGGCGGCGGAAAAGTCTTCCGTGTTGATGTCGGGGGAGGCAACATAGCGGGGCGTGCCGCCGCTTTCACCTGTAAAGGAGGGGTCGAAGGCGACGGTCACATAGCCGCGGGCGGCGAGTTCCTGCGCGTAGAGACCGGAGGACTGCTCCTTCACCGCGCCGAAGGGGCCGCTGACGGCGATAGCGGGGTAATGCTTCGTCTCATCGAAGCCCGCGGGCAGGTAGAGGTGCCCCGCCAGCTCGATGCCGAAGCGGTTGGTGAAGCGCACATCCTTGGCGGTGACAGCGGGGTTGATGCGGAAAACGCGGGTATCATCGGCGATGGTATTCATAACGGTCATAGCGGGTTGAGCCGCAGCGGGCAGCAGAAGAGCTGCCAGCAGCGCAGCAAAGAGGGTCTTTTTCATATCGGTATCGGGGCTTAACATCCCTTGCCTTTCATGATACAGAAGCGCGCCTTTTATGACAAATACTTTCATTTTATATTGCGATATGCCCATGAGGCATATATAATCCACCCATGGAACTGCGTGTCTTGCGATATTTTCTGGCGGTGGCGAACGAAGGCTCCGTGAGCCGAGCAGCAGCAGCGCTGCATGTCACCCAGCCGACCCTCTCCCGTCAGCTGATGGATTTAGAGGAAGAGCTGGGAACGCGGCTCTTCCGCCGCAGCAGCCGCAGCACCACGCTCACGGAAAGCGGCATCTACTTCCGCCGCCGCGCGGAGGAAATCGTGGCGCTGGCCGATGCGGCGCAGGCAGAGTTCCGCGGGCAGGAGGGCGTCATCACGGGCGACATTGCCATCGGCGGCGGTGAAAGCCCGGGCTTCGCCCTGCCGGCGGAGGCGGCCAAGCGCGTGCAGGACGCGCACCCCGGCGTGCATTTCCGACTCTACAGCGGCAACGGCAACGATGTGACGGAGCGGCTGGAGCGTGGCGTGCTGGACTTCGCGTTCTTCATCGCCCCCATCGACCTGAGCCGCTACCACACGCTGGAGCTGCCTGTGCGCGATACATGGGGTGTGCTAATGCCCGCAGATGCGCCCTTGGCCGCTTGCGAGCGCATCCGCCCCGAGCAGCTGAGGGACAAGCCGCTCCTTATCTCCTCCCAATCCCGCGTGGACACGATGCTCTCCGCCTGGTTCGGGGAGGACATCCACCGCCTACGCATCGCAGCGCGCGGCAATCTGCTCTATAACCTCTCCCACATGGTGCGGCAGGGCATGGGCTACGCCGTAACCCTCGGCGGCATCATCAACACCGCGGGCGACAGCGGGCTGGCCTTCCGCCCGCTCGACCCGCCGCTGGAGGCCACCCTGACGCTCGCATGGCTCAAATCCCGCCCCGTCTCCCGCGCCGCCGCTGCATGGCTGCAGACAGTGCGTGAGCTGATTACCGAGAATTAAGGTAACAGCGTCAGACCGACAAATCCTTATTTGGTCAGCGGACAAACCGCGTCAGCGCTTGAACCCGCGTTTGTTTCCTTTACACTCCTCGTTCCTCGGGGTGCCAGATGATTTTGTGGAGCTGGAGCTGCACGCGCAGGCGGCTCACATCGTGCCCCGATTCGTGGCGACTGCGCAGAGCATTGACCAGCACAACAGGCTCGATAGCACCGAACACCGGGGAAAAATAAACGAGGGAACGAGGTTGCAACTCATCGAGCACGGCGTAAGCTCTTTCGAGGTCGGCGACGGAGGCCACAACGAATTTCAACACGTCCTGCTCGCGGAGAGCGGCGAAGCTCGGGCGGTGCATCTGCGCCTCCATGCGCGAGGCGGGGAGCTTCCAATCCAAGGTGATAATCAGGTGCGAGTCAGCCTGCGGCAAAGCGAGGAGCGGAGCGGTGTCGCGGCTGCCGTTCGTCTCCACGTTCACGTCAATACCCTTGGCCATGAGCTGCCTCACCAGCTCCGGGGCGGCACTTTGCTCCAGAGGCTCACCGCCCGTGAGGGTGACTGAGCGCGTGGTCACTGCGGCGACCACATCCGACACCGCCATAGGCGTTCCCTGCTCCTTCTTCAACGCATAGGCCGTATCGCACCACGCGCAGCGCAGGTTGCAACCTGCAAGGCGGACAAAGGTTGTCAGCATGCCGGCGGTCTTGCCTTCGCCGTCGATGCTCACAAAGATTTCGTTGACCACGAGTGTTGCGTCCTGCGCCATGGGGCTATTCTAGCATCCGCTTCCCGTTTTGTAAAAGCGAATTTGAACGCACCCTCGCCGCAAATCGTTCTTGCCAGATGCTTCGGTTTTCTGTAAGATACGGATGAAGTATGGCAGAGGAGTACACGTATACCGAGGACGACATTCAAACGCTGGACTGGCGCGAGCATATCCGCCTGCGTCCCGGCATGTACATCGGCAAGCTGGGCGACGGCTCGATGGCGGATGACGGTCTCTATGTGCTCTTCAAGGAGGTGGCGGATAACTCCATCGACGAGTTCGTGATGGGCAGCGGCAAGAAGATTTTCGTCAAAATCTCCGCCGACGGTCTTTGCGAGGTGCGTGACTACGGCCGCGGTATTCCGCTGGGCAAGCTCTACGAATGCGCCGCCAAAATCAACACGGGCGGCAAGTACGACGGCGAGGCGTTCAAGAAATCCGTAGGTCTGAACGGCGTGGGTATCAAGGCCGTCAACGCGCTCTCCGAGCACTTTGAGATTCAGGCCTACCGCGAGGGGCAGACGCGCCGCATCACCTTTGCACAGGGCGAGCTCGTAGCGGGCAGCGATGTCACGGAAGCCACGGAGGAGGCGGACGGCACCCGCGTCGCCTTCCGTGTGGACCGCACGATTTTCGCTGAGAACGCCGCATTCAATCTGGAGTTCGTGGAGCGCATGTGCCGCTACTACTGCTACCTGAACACAGGGCTCACCATCAATTTCAACGGGCGCAACATCTCCAGCAAGAACGGGCTTCTCGACCTGCTGAAAGAGGAGATGAAGGACGAAGCGCGCTACGAGCCGATTCACCTCACCGGCGACGATATTGAGATTGCCCTGACCCACGGAGACGGTTATGGGGAGGATTTTTACTCCTTCGTGAACGGCCAGCACACCACCATGGGCGGCACGCACCAAGCCGCCTTCCGCGAGGCGATTGCCAAGACCCTGCAAAACTTCTTCAAGAAGAGCTACGAGGCCTCCGATATCCGCACAGGGATTCAGGCGGCTATCAGCATCAAGGTGATTGACCCCGTCTTTGAATCCCAGACCAAGACAAAGCTCGGCAGCAACACCATGGGCCCCGGCAAGGAGACCATCCGCACCTTCGTGCTGAATTTCCTCGGTCGCGAGCTGGACAATTTCCTTCACCGCCACCCCGAGATTGCGGAAGCTATCGAGGAGCGCGTGAAGGAGAACGAAAAGACGCGCAAGGAGGTGGCGGGTGTCACCGGCAAGGTGGCCAAGGAGCGCGCCAAAAAGGCGAAGATTCACACCCGCAAGCTGCGCGACTGCCGCGTGCACTACGACACCAAGCACAAGCGCGCCGCGGATACCATGCTTTTCATCACGGAGGGTGACTCCGCCTCGGGTTCCATCACCACCGCCCGTGATGCAGAGACGCAGGCCGTCTTCTCCCTGCGCGGCAAGCCCGCCAACAGCTTCGGCATGAACCGCGCAGCCCTCTTCGAGGAGAAGCGCAACGAGGAGCTGGATTTCCTGCACCTCGCGCTCAACATCGACCGCAGCATCGACGACCTGCGCTACAACAAGGTTATCATCGCCACCGATGCCGATGTGGACGGCATGCACATCCGCCTGCTGCTGCTCACTTTCTTCATCCAGTACTTCCGCCCGCTCATCGACGAGGGGCACCTCTACATCCTGCAAACCCCGCTCTTCCGCGTCCGCAACAAGCAAAAGACCATCTACTGCTACAGCGAGTCCGAACGCGATGCGGCGGTGAAACAACTCGGTCGCAATCCCGAAATCACCCGATTCAAGGGTCTCGGCGAAATCTCCCCTGCCGAGTTCAAGGGTTTTATTAATGAGGATATCCGCTTGGAGAAGGTGACGCTGGAACACGCCCACAACCTCAAGGACATGCTGCGCTTCTACATGGGCGACAACACGGATGACCGCCGGCAGTACATCGTGGATAACCTGATTATCGAAGAAGATCTTGCGTAAGAATTACAATTTAAATTTTATGAAAACGCTTATTATCGCCAGACATGGCAATACGTTCAGAAAGGGTGAGACGCCGACACGAGTCGGCGGTCGCACGGATTTGGAGCTGGTGGAAGAAGAACGCGGCCGAGGCATCGGCAAGTGGCTCAAGCAGCTCGGCCTCATGCCCGATCGCATTCTCGCCGCGCCGCTCAAGCGCACGATGGGCACCGCCGCCCTCGCCGCGGAGGAGCTGGGCAACCCCTGCCCCGTGCAGCCCGACCACCGTTTCATCGAGGTGGACTACGGCCCCGATGAGAACAAGACGGAGGAGGAAGTGAAGGCCCGCCTCGGCGCCATCGCCGCGGAGGACGAGGGCATTGACCCCGCCGCGCTCACGCCCGAGGAGCTGGATGCCAAGGGTGCAGCCATCATCGACCGCTGGAATGCCGAAGCCATCGTGCCCCCCGATTGGAAGGTGAACGTCCAAGAAATTCTTGACAACTGGGCCGCCCTCGCCGCCGAGGTGAAGGAGGGCGAAACCGTCCTCTGCGTCTCCTCCAACGGCACCATCCGCTTTGCGCCCGCTATCACGGGAGACTACGCGGGCTTCTGCGCCGAGCACGACATCAAGGTCGCCACGGGCGGCGTCTGCATCTTCACCAACGACGGCAGCGGCTGGACCTGCACCGAGTGGGGCGTCAAGGCCTTCAAGAAAGTGATGTAATTTTCAACCAACCGAATACACAACAATGGAAATCAAGAAACTGACGCCCGCCTGGGTGGAGGAATTTAAAGCCTTCGCGCTCAAGGGCAATGTGATGGATATGGCCGTCGGTGTCATCATCGGCGGTGCCTTCGGCAAAATCGTCACCTCGCTGGTGAATGACGTCATCATGCCCGCGTTCGCCATGGTGATGGGCGGCACCAAGGGGATGGCGGAGCTGACCTTCCAAATGAGCACGGAGGAAGGTGCGCCCGTCATCAAGTACGGTGCATTCTGCCAGTCCATCGTGGACTTCCTCATTATCTCGCTGGCCATCTTCTTTGCCATCCGCATGCTCTGCAAGCTGCGCGCGCTCGGCAAGAAGAAGGAGGCCGAGGAGGCCGCCGCCCCCGCTCCTGAGCCTGCCCCCGCGCCTACGCCCGAGGACATCCTCCTGCTGCGCGAAATCCGCGATGCACTCAAGAACAAGTGAATAAAAAGCAACTCATCGCCCGTGTCCGTCAGCTGATGGGCGCGGGCACCACCCAAGCCACCGCCTCAGCCGCTGCCGAGGCGGTGCTTGCTTCCATCCTTTCTGCCGCGGAGGCGGAGAAGGTCTACATAGCCCACTTCGGCACCTTTGAATACGACACTCGCCCTGCCCGCCGCGCCTACGATATCAACAGCGGGCGCATACGAGAAGTCCCCGCCGCCCACAAGCTCACCTTCCGCCCTTCGGCGGGCTTTGTGCCGAAGCAAAAGAGCTGAACACGAATGCCTATCTCGGGGATTGAATAAGCCGCCGTTTTTTGATACAATGCGCGCGCATGATGTATCTCTGGCATAAAACAGCAGCGGCGGAGCAGGAGGAGGCTTGGCAGGAAAAGCTGGCCGATGTGGCAGGCGCAGTGATTTCCGCCGCGTTTCAGGCGGGGCGCATTTCCGTGGATGTGTACACGGAGAAGGCGGAGGAGGCCTATGTGCTGCAAGCCCTCTACGGCGGCAAGGTAAGCCCCCTGCCCGAGACGGACTGGGTGGCGGCCACCGCCCCTGAGAACACGCCGCCGCTGGTCATCCGCGACCGCATCATCATTTCAGCCTCCTCCAAAACCGAGATACTGGCAGAGCTGCGCGCGCAGTACCCCAAGCGCATCATCCTTTCCTTCCCTGCCGAGCAGGCATTCGGCACGGGGAATCACGCGACCACCTCCACCTGCCTGCGCATGCTCTGCGACTGGGTGAAGGCCCGCGACAAGGCCCCGTGGACGCTCACGGACGTAGGCTGCGGCACGGGCGTGCTGGCGCTGGCGGGGCTGAAGCTCGGTGCGGCGCGCGCCGAGAGTTTTGACTTTGACCCCAAGGCTGTGGAGGTCGCCCGCCGCAATATCGATCGCAACGGCGGTGCGGAGGGGCTGCGCCTTTTCCAAGCAGATGTGTTTGAATGGACGCCCGCGGAACAGACGGATGTCGTGCTGGCCAATCTGTTCTCGACCGTGCTGCAAAAGGCGTTCCCGAGGCTGCTCGCGGCTATGAAGCCCGAGGCGGTGCTCATCATCTCCGGCATTCTCCGCACGCAGGCGGAGGAGACGCTCGCCGCCGCCCGCGCCGCCGGGCTGACACCCGTGCGCGTCATCACCCGCGGCAAATGGACCACCGCTCAACTTGTGCGCTCATGAACCTGCTCGCCATCGAGACCTCCGTTCCCACCGCTACGCTCTGCCTGCGCCAAGGCGAGCGAGGCCTCACCGTGCGCCGCAGCTGGACGGCGGAGCGCAACCACGATGCGTGGCTCTTCCCCGCTTTGCAGGAGGCCATGGCTAACCTCGGAGAGGAAGCGCTTGACGCCATTCTCATCGGCGCCGGCCCCGGCAGCTACGGCGGCGTACGCGTAGCGCTGGCCGCGGGCGTGGGCATTGCCGCGGTGACAGGGGCGCCGCTGATTTCGCTCTGCTCGTGGGAGCAGCTGGCGGGGGGCGAAGCCTGCATCATCTCCGACGCGCGACGCGGCGGCTGGACGGTGCGCCGACCGGACGGCACGATTGAGGTGCTGACGCCCGAGGAGTTGCAAACACTCGCCGCCACGGGCACCCCCCTGCTCTCCACGGAGCCCGCAGGAGCGCTGGATAAGCTGGGTATCACTCCCGTGGCAGAGGCGCTTGCACCCACCGCCGAAGGGTTGGTGCAGACATGGCTGAGCATGACGGAAGAGCAGCGTGCCGCAGCCGCGGCCAAACCCGCGGAGCCTATTTATGTGCGCCCGCCTCACATCACCGCAGCGCTGCACAAGCCTTGGGAAATCCGCAAGTAATTTTTCGCTCGCCATGGCCGATTCCCCCATCATCCATTCCTGCCGCTGCTGCGGTGCCTGTTGCCGCTGGGAGGGCAATGTCTGCCTGACGGATGCGGACATCACCGCCATTGCCGCCTACCTCGGGATGGATGAGGTGGCCTTCATCAACGAATACTGCCACCTGCAACGCAACCGACAGGGGCTCTCGCTCATCGACGCGCCCGACGGCGCCTGTATTATGCTGACGGCGGACAATCTCTGCCGCATCAACGAAGTGAAACCGCAGCAATGCCGCGATTTTCCCCATAAATGGAACTTCCCCGGCTGGGAAACGCGCTGCCCCGGTGCTGCCCGGCCTACCCACGATTGACCTATGCTGACCCTCCGCCGCCTCCGCTTGCTCTCTGCGCTCTATCTCCAAGGAGCGCGCCGCCGCTTCCTGCGCTACCGCAGTGCCGTGGTGACGTTGTTCAGCTATGTGCCGCACCGCCTCGCTGCCAAGGAAGAATCCCGCCGAGCCCATGCCGGCACGATTGCGGATCTCTTCGCTTCCATCATGGCCCGCGTGGACGGCCTGGGCATCGACAAGATGGATACGGCCATGGACATTTTGCGCCACGATTTCCCGAACGTGGAGCACATTTGGCTGGCCGAGCGATTCCAACGCGCCTATGAGGCTCGCTACCCGCTCTCGGCCACGCTGACGCTGGCAGCCGCTCAGCGCACGAAGGAGGAGCGCATCTCTCTGGCGCTGGAAATCTTTGCCCTGTTGCACCGCGTGGGCGGTGACCTGACGCAGCCCACCCTCTTTGCCGAGGTGACGGACGGGCTGGACCTGCACGGAGATAATCAAGCCATTGCGGAGCTGATACGCCACCCCGGTACAGAGGCGCCCCGCCCCATTGAAAGTATCAGCTTTGCCCCCGAGCTCGGGCCGGACAGCGTGCTGCTGCCCAAGGAGGATGAAGGCGTGCGTTTCCGAGCGCTGCGTTGCGTAAACATCCTGCTCATCGTTAACGATGGCGCCACGCCCATCATCGTGCGCGGCCAGACACTGCGCAAGGGCGGCGTGTTGCCGCTCGCCACGGGGCAGACGGTAGAGACGGATAATTGCTATTTCACCTATGCAACCATCCAACGCCTATTGCAAACACGTTACGCAGGCGTCAAACTGGTGGGCTATCTGCAATTGGAGGGTGACCATGTAACCCTCAGCCGCCAACGCCCGCTCAACTGTATTGCGCGCGTGCGTTTCGGCATTCACGTGGAAATCGACGTGCTGCGCCAAGATGCGTACCTTGAGCTGGACGGCGCCATGCTCTCCCACGGCGATTCCGTCTGCACCTCGTACTACACCCCCTTCTCTGTGCGTGGCCTGGGCCCCTTCACCTTTGCCGACATCTCCGACTCGGACTCCACGGGGCGCAGTTTCCAGCTCGATCCCGGCAACCGCAAGGTCATCGTCACCAACCTTCCCTACATGAACCGCCCGGGCGTGCTGATGCTCACCCCCGGTCTGGCCCCCGGCGCCGTGTTCGAGGTGACCTACTCCCGCCATAAAAACATGGGTACCATCCGCGTGCTTGAGGGCTCATCTCACACGCTGACGGTGGGCGACGTTCCCGTGCGCGGCGAAATGGAGCTGAAAGACGGCGACCTCATCGGTCTCAGCACGGTCCAGTTCCTGCGCTGCCGATTCTCGGAAGGCATGCTGGAGGAAGAAGCCTGCACCATCACCGAGCTGAAAGTGCGCGGCCTCACCAAAGACTACCTCCGCGGGCGCCGCGTGGTGGACAACATTCTCTTCACCCTGAAGCGCGGGGAAATGGCCTGTGTGCTGGGCCCCAGCGGCAGCGGCAAAAGCACGCTCCTTTCTATGTTGGCAGGCCACACGCCCGCCTCATTCGGCACCATCCGCTACAATGATGAGCTGATGACCCCCGAGGCGCAGGATTTGCGCCGCCACATCGCCTTCATCCCGCGCGAGGATATTCTGGATGAGTCCATGACCGTGGGAGAGCACGTCTACCAAGCCTCCATCGCCCGGCGACCGCGCCTGAGCCACGCAGACCGCATGCGCCGAGTGCTCACGGTATTGAACTTCGTAGGCATTGCCCATCTGGCAAACCGCAACGTGGGCCGCGCGGGGGAACGCACCATCTCCGACGGCGAACGCACGCGTCTCAACCTCGGCCTCGATCTGACGGGAACGGCGGAGGTCTTCCTCATTGACGAGCCCATCAGCGGGCTTTCCTCCGGCGATTCGGAGCGCGTGATTGATACCATCGAGAAAATGTCGCACGGCCGCATCGTGCTCTGCACATTGCACCGCCCTGCGCATGTGCTGCTCAACCGCTTTCACAAGGTGATGGTATTGGACTCCCACGGCCAGATGGCCTTCTGGGGCACGCCGGATGAGATGATGCGCTATTTCCGCGAGGCTGCGGCAGAGATGCACCTGCACGTCTCGCAGGAAGCCCAACAGGCAGGCGGCGCGGACTACGTGTTTGAGGTGTTGGAGGCCCCCTCGCGCCGCATCGGCCGCCGCCGCAGCGCCAACAACTCCTTCTGGCAGGAGCGCTTTGAAAAATCCGCCGCCTATGCAGCCATGCAGGCGGAGCAAGGCAGCGAACCCGATGAGGATGAAGCGCCCCCCGCCGTTTCCCACCGCACCTATATCCCGGCCATGCCGCGGCGCACACCGCGCGAGTTGGTACGCCTCTTCCGCATGTGGGTCTCCCGCACGCTGCTCGCTCGCATCCGCAGCCGCATGGGTATGTATGCCATGTTGATGGAAGGCCCCGTGCTCGCACTGCTCATTGCCGGCACCCTGCGCGCTTCGTATGACACACCTTACACCTTCTACAAATCCCTGCATCTCAGCGAATATCTCTTCCTATCCCTGGTGCTCGCAATGTTCTTCGGCCTGACGGATGCCGCCTGCGAGATTCTCAAGGACCGCCCCATCCTGCGCCGCGAAAGCAACTACAAGATTTTCACCCACGGATACTTGCTGGCCAAGACGTTGGTGCTCACGGGCATTGCGGGCTTGCAGTGCGCCCTTTATCTGGTGGTCAGCCACGCCATTTTGGAAATTCACCACATGTTCTGGCCGCACTTCGGCGTCATGCTGCTGACGGCTTTTGTGGGTATCGCACTCTCGCTGATGGTATCGGCCTTCGTGCGCTCCGACCGCACGGCGCTCAATGTCGTGCCGCTGCTGCTCGTGCCGCAGATTCTGCTGGCGGGAGCTCTGGTGCGTTTCGAGGAAATGAACGAGTTCACCGTACACCTGCCCGACGGGTTGGTGCCCGCAGCGATTGAGCGCCCCTTCTCCAACCTGCGCCACCGCGTGGCTTATCAGGACGAGACGACGCACAACATCACCAGCAAACCCGTGCCGCTCATCGCCGAGTTCTGCCCCCTGCGCTACGCCTTTGAGATGATTTTCGTACTCCAAACGGAAGATAACCTCTGGGATGCGGAGAACGAACGCGTGAATACTGTGCGCGAGGCATTGAAGGACAGCAACGGCTCGGAAGACCAACTGCGCTTCATCAACCGCGCAGCGCTCGCCTTCAACGGTAGTGCCGCCGATTACAAAGAGGCGGAGGACCTTCTGCGCCGCGTTCGCAAAGCAGCGCTCTCCTTCGATGAAGCCTTCCTGGAACGGCTACAGGAAGAAGAAAGCAACCGCACCGTCACCCCGACGGATCAGCCTGCCGAATTCTTCTTCTCCAATCGCAAGCTCGCCTCCATACGCGAGGGCGTGAAAACAGCCCGTAAGGACGAACGCAAGGACGAACGCCGCGGGTTCTACCTCTCCCCCCGCCAAGCCCGTCCCTTCCTCGGCTTCGATCAGGAAACCGATATCGGCTCCGTCTCCACCATCACGCGCGACGCCATCTACCTCTTCCTGATGGGCCTCTTCCCCATTCTGCTGGCGGGGTGGCGCATGGGCCGCATTGCCCGCGGCAAGTAAGAAATTGATGATAAGAAATACGTGACATGGAATTTCTGATTTAAAATCAGCGTTTCACTGTGTGTGGCACAACGCACGATGCTTTCAAATCAAAAATTATACATGGTAAACGGCGCGACTCCGGATACAAGTCACATTCTCTTTTTTGCTTGATTCCCCGAAAAAAAGGGGTATACTTCGCGCGAAAACGTTTTTATCATTTCGTATTTTTCGCACGCCATGAACACCTTACGCAGCTTTACCACCGGCAGCGGCAGCGCCGCTTCGTTCCACTCCCTCCCCGCCTTGGCGGAGCAGGGATTCCCCGGTATCAACCGCATGCCCGTCTCCTTGCGCATCGTTCTGGAAAGCCTGCTGCGCAACTGCGACGGCCTGAAGGTCTCTGAGACGGATGTGAAGAACCTCGCTGCGTGGAATGCCAAGAACCCCGGCAGCTATGAGATTCCCTTCACGGTGGCGCGCATCATCCTGCAAGACCTCACGGGCGTGCCCCTGCTGGTGGACCTCGCCGCCATGCGCGCCGCAGTGCAGGACTGCGGAAAGAACCCCGCCGACATGGAGCCGCTGGTGCCTGTGGATTTGGTGGTGGACCACTCCGTGCAGGTGGACTGGGCAGGCTTCCCCGAGGCGTACAAGAAGAACCTCACCCGCGAGTTCGAGCGCAATACGGAGCGTTATGAATTTCTCAAGTGGGGTCAGCAGGCTTTTGAAACTTTCTCCGTGGTGCCGCCCAGCACGGGCATTGTGCACCAGGTGAATCTGGAGCACCTCGCCCGCGGCGTGATGGAGAAGGACGGCGTGTTCTACCCCGACACCCTCGTCGGCACGGACTCCCACACCACCATGATTAACGGTCTCGGCATCGTGGCTTGGGGCGTGGGCGGCATCGAGGCAGAAGCCGGCATGCTCGGCCAGCCCGTGACCTTCCTCGTGCCCGAGGTAGTGGGTGTGCACCTCAGCGGCAAGCTCCGCGAGGGTGTGACCGCCACCGATTTGGCGCTGCACGTCACGCAGATGCTCCGCAAGCAGGGCGTCGTCGGCAAGTTTGTCGAGTTCTTCGGCGAGGGCGCGGCCTCCCTCTCCCTGCCCGACCGCGCCACCGTCGCCAACATGGCGCCCGAGTACGGTGCCACCATGGGCTTCTTCCCCTTCGATGCCACCTCCGCCGCCTACCTGCGCGCCACGGGGCGCAGCGAGGAGCACGTCGCCACGGTGGAAAACTATTTCAAGGCCCAAAACCTCTTCGGCATGCCGCAGAAGGGCGACATCGACTACAGCATCGAGCTGGAGCTGAACCTCGCGGACATCGTGCCCGCCGTCGCAGGCCCCAAGCGTCCGCAGGACCGCATCCCGCTGACCACGCTCAAGAGCGACTTCGCCACGATTTGCGAGACCACTTACGGCGCGCCCAAGCGCACCGCGCCTGTCTCCGTCACCATGCACGGTGACGCGGGCAACCCCGATGCCGACACCACGCACGAGGTGGAGCTCACGGACGGCTCCATCCTGGTGGCCGCCATCACCAGCTGCACCAACACCAGCAACGACGGGCTCATGCTCGCGGCGGGTCTGCTCGCCAAGAAGGCGGCGGCCCTCGGGCTGAAAGTGCCCGCCTATGTGAAGACCAGCATCGCCCCGGGCTCCCGCATTGCGGCGCGCTACTTCGCCAACAACGGCCTCACGGACGCGCTGGATGCCATCGGCTTCTCCATCGTGGGCTATGGCTGCACCACCTGCATCGGCAACAGCGGCCCCCTGAACCCCGCGCTGGAACAGGCGGTGACGGATGAAAAGCTCGTCTCCTGCTCCGTGCTCTCGGGCAACCGCAACTTCGAGGCGCGCATCCACTCCCATGTGAAGGCCAACTTCCTCATGTCTCCCCCGCTGGTGATTGCCTTCGCCCTCGCAGGTCGCGTGGACATCGACATGGAAACGGAACCCCTCGGCACCGCGGCGGACGGCTCGCTCGTCTACCTGCGCGACATCTGGCCCACGGGCGAGGAGATTGCCGCCGCCCGCGCTTGCGCCGCCACCCCTGCGGACTACGCCGCCTGCTACGCTGACCATGTGCAGGAATGGGACGGTGTCTCCGCCCCCACGGGCGCGACCTTCGCGTGGAACGCTGCCTCCACCTACATCCACCGCCCGCCCTTCTTCGACGGCTTCGACGGCACGAAGGGGCATATCACCGACATCGTTGACGCCCGCCCGCTGGGCATCTTCGGCGACAGCGTGACCACCGACCACATCTCGCCCGCGGGTGCCATCAAGCCCACGGGTCCCGCGGGGCAGTTCCTCGCCGCGCAGGGGGTGGAGCGCCGCGATTTCAACACCTTCGGCTCCCGCCGCGGCAACGACCTTGTGATGGCGCGCGGCACCTTCGCCAACGTCCGCATCAAAAACCTGCTGACGGAAGGCATCGAGGGCGGTTACACGCTCTACTTCGGTTCTCAGCCCGTCTCCGCGCCGGATACGGAGATTACCGCCCCCTGCGGCACGCCCACCTTCATCTACGATGCGGGCATGGCCTACCGCGCGGACGGGGTGCCGACCGTCATCATCGGCGGCGAGGACTACGGCATGGGCTCCAGCCGCGACTGGGCGGCGAAGGGCACCAACCTGCTGGGCGTCAAGGCAGTCATCACCAAGAGCTTCGAGCGTATCCACCGCAGCAACCTCATCGGCATGGGCGTGCTGCCCCTCAACTTCGCCGACCCCGCGGACTACGACAAGGTGCGCGACCTGAAGGACGTGACGTTCAGCATCACGGGTCTCTCCGACGACATGGCTCCCCGCGCCGCCGCCACCCTCGTGGTGAAGCCCGCGGGTGCCCCCGCCTTTGAGCTGCCCCTCATCGTGCGCATCGACACGCCCATCGAGAAAGAATACTTCCGTGCGGGCGGTATTCTGCAGTACGTGCTGGCGGGATATTGTAAGTAAGTTTGTCGCTTGACCCTTCGCTCACGCCTTCGTAAGATAAGAGCAATGAAATTGGTGAGTTGGAATGTGAACGGCCTCCGCGCGACGCTGGGCAAGGGCTTGGCGGAGCAGATGGATGCCTTGGCGCCCGATGTGCTCTGTTTGCAGGAGATTAAGGCCCGTCCCGAGCAGGTTTGCGACTTGTGGCTGGCCTCGTGGCCTCACGCGCTGTGGAACCCCGCGGAAAAACCCGGCTACAGCGGCACGCTCATCCTCTCCAAGGTGGAGCCGCTGTCGGTGAGCACCGGTATCGGCGTCGACGAGCACGACCATGAGGGCCGCGTGGCGACCATGGAGTTTGAGGATTTTTATCTGGTGAACTGCTACACGCCCAACTCGCAGAACGAGCTGGCGCGCCTCCCTTACCGCATGGAGTGGGATGCCGCCTTTCGCACGTATGTGAGCGGCTTGGCGGAGAAGAAGCCCGTGGTATTCTGCGGGGACCTGAATGTGGCGCATGAGGAAATTGACCTTGCACGCCCCGCGGCTAATCATTTCTCCGCGGGCTTTTCCGATGAGGAGCGCGCAGGCTTTACGGCGCTGTTGGGCGCAGGCTTTGCAGACAGTTTCCGCCGCTTACACCCCGATGAGCGGGACCGTTACTCGTGGTGGAGTTTCCGAGGCGGTGCCCGCGCAAGGAACGTAGGGTGGCGCATCGACTACTTCGGCGTGTCGGAGAGCCTGATACCCCGTGTGCGAGAGGCGGAGATACACCCCGACATCACGGGGTCTGATCACTGCCCCGTTTCCTTGATTCTCGATTAAGCTAGGATGAGACTGCGCTGGTTCCTGGTCTGGTGTGCGTGTTTCACGGTTCTTTTACTGGGGCTGTGGGGGCTATTCTGCCATCTGGTGGTGCAGTCGCACGAGTTCCGCATCGAAACGCATGAGGTAACGCTGCCGCATTGGCCGAAGGAGACCCCTGCCGTGCGTGCCGTGCTTCTGGCCGACCCGCACACAGCCCGATGGGAGGGCAGGAAATTGGAACGCGTAGTAGCAACTATCGAGGCGCTCAAGCCCGATGTAATTTTCATGCTCGGGGATTTTCCCTACGGCGTAGTGCGTGCTCTTTCGCTGCCCGAGCAGGAGTTGTATGCCAAGTTGGCCCCGCTGTCACAAGCCGCGCCCGTCTTCTACATCATCGGCAATCATGACATCTATTTTCGCCGCATGAGGCCGGAGTTTCGTCACATGGGCTTCATCCCCTGTGGGGAAAACACGCGGCGCTACTGGTTTTCCGCATCTCAGCCGCTGGATATCACGGGCTTTACATACAGCTACGGCCCCAAGCTTGACCGCTATCTGCCGCGAAACCATGCAACGGCAGACAACGTGCCGCAGGTTGTACTGGCGCATTATCCCGAGTCGTTTTACAAACATCCGCTGCCGTCCGTTGATCTCATTCTTTGCGCGCATACGCACGGTGGTCAAATCTGCGACAAGCAGGGAATGCCTCTGTTCCCCTTCGGCAAACTGACGCGGGAACAAGCACGCGGCGGTTGGCACGAAGCCGCGGGCGGCACGCCGCTCTACATCACCCGTGGGCTGGGCATGAGCCGCATTCCGCTCCGCCTCAATTGCCCCGGGGAGGTAACCCTTCTACTCCTGAAAGGATCAGAGTGAGGAGGAAATAGGGGATACAGCTTCCATTCCCCGTCTATCACATTTGCTCAGCCGATTTCCCGCCAGTCAAGGCGGTTGGCCATGGGGGCACAGGCCAGTCGGGCCGGCAGTTGCAGTTCGTCGAGCGTGCGGCGCATGGCCGCGTAGGCGAGCTCGGGGGTGTTGCACTCCGGGCTGATGTGGGCGAGCACGATATGCTGCAAGCCGGGGTGGGCAATGCTGCGCACAAACTCCGCCGCCTGTTCGTTGGAGAGGTGGCCCCAGTTGCCGCTGATGCGGTTTTGCAGGGCGAGCGGGCGACCGCTGTTCGCGAGCATCTGCTCATCGTAGTTAGACTCTAGGTAGAGCGCATCCACCCCCGCCATCAGCTCGGGCACGCCGCGCATGATGCGGCCCGTATCCGTGATATAGCCGAGGCGCTTGCCGTCGTGCTCGAACACGTAGCCGAGGGGGTCCAACGCATCGTGGCTGGTGCTGAAGGGCGTCACCTTCAGCTCGCCGACCTCCACCGTAGCACCGGGCTCCAGGTAGGTGAACACCGCACTCGGCACGGCCCCGCGCAGGTCGCGCGAGAGATAGCGGCTGCAATAGAGGTGCATGCCGCCGCGCTTGCCCAGCACGCCCAGCCCGCAGATGTGGTCCGTGTGCTCATGCGTGATGAAGATGCCCGACAGCTGCGCGTAGGTAAGCCCGCATTCCTCCAGCCCCTTGCGGATGCGCATAGCGGAGATGCCCGCATCCACGAGGATGTGGGTCTGCCCCGCGGATACCACGGTGGCATTGCCTTTGCTGCTGCTGGCGAGAACGGAGAATCGAATCATGCTCGGCGGATAATAGCACAAAAACGCCCCTGCGGCAATGCCGATTCAATGCAGTTTCTCCAAGCGCTTGCTCCATGCCTCGGCCTCCGCCTCGTTGGCGGCGGCATCGGGAGCATTGCGCAGCAGGTGAATAAGCGCCGCTATGGCGGGGGCGTAGTCCTGCCCCGCCGCCATGCGCAGCATCGCCATGCCGCGCTGCTCATCGCGGGGGACGGGGTCGCCGAGCAAAAGCATCTGCGCGTAGACCATCTGCGCGAGCGGGTCGCCGCCCGCGGCGCCGAGCGCATACCACTTGGCTGCCGTCTGCGGGTCTGCGGGCACGCCCACGCCCTTATAATACACCAAGCCGAGCGCCGTGGCCGCCTGCGGCACACCGCCGCGCTGCCCCTCGCGCACCGCCTGCTGCAAAAGAGAAATGCCCTCCTGCGCCGTCTCGGGCGTACGGGCCAACACGCGCCCGAGGCGGAACTGCGCTTCTGCGATACCGGCCTCCGCCGCCGTGCGCCAGTGAGCTAGCGCCGCGGCTTCATCCTTCGCCACGCCCTTTCCGTCAAAAAGCAACATACCGAGGAAAAGGTGCGCCTCCTTGCTCCCCTGCTCCGCAGCGGCGGTAAACCACTTGTATGCCTCTGCGGCATCGGGCTTCACCTTGCCGTCTCGCCCGCCGGAGAGATACAAACCGCCCAAATCCGTCTGCGCCTGCAGGTGTCCGGCCTCCGCCGCGCGGCGCAGCCACTGCACAGCACCCTCCGTGTCCGAGGCATCGTGCTCGGTATTCGGGCGCAGCAACGCAAGTGCATTATCATACATCTCCTGCGGGGTCTGCGGCTCCGCCGGCGCGCTCGAGTCGGGCTTGCAGGCAGCCAACAGACAGACAGGGAAGAGAATACACAGACGCCGTTTCATGTCCCTATTATAATAAAACGCACGCACACCACAAGCCCGGTTTTCGTCCGCAAACCGCGCACGGCGTGGCAAAACGGTCAAAATCTTCGGAAAAGTGTAGAATCTTCTTGTAAAGCCCGCCTGTTTGCGCTAAAAAAATTGTAGGGATAAAGAACCCCCTGCTATTTTACTATGGAAACCAATCTGAAACTCCACGGCCTTGTTGCGGCAACGCACACCCCCATGAATGCTGACGGCACCTGCAACCCCAACGCGGTTGACGCGCAGGCGAAGTTCCTTGCCGAACAGGGTATCAAGATGACCTTCATCACGGGCTCCACGGGTGAATCCGCCCACATGCAGCTCACCGAGCGCATGGAGAACATGGCTGCTTGGGGTGAAGCCAAGAAGAAGTACGGCATCGGCTTCGTGGTGCACACGGGCGGCAACAGTGTGTACGACGGCCGCGAGCTCGCCGCCTACGCCGCCAAGTGCGGTGCGGACGGCACGGCCAGCAACTCCCCCTGCTACTTCAAGCCCGGCACCGTGGAGGCCCTTGCCGACTGCGCCGCCTTCGAGGCTTCCGGCGCTCCCGAGCTCCCCTACTACTTCTACGACATCCCCGTGCTGACGCACGTGGCCTTCAACCCCTGCAAGATTATCGACGCGATGGCCGCCAAGATTCCGAACTTCTGCGGCATCAAGTTCACCAACCCCGACCTCGCCCTCTACATGGATGCCCTCACCAAGGACGGCGGCAAGTGGGATATTCCGTGGGGTGTGGACGAGTGGTTCCTCGGCGCTCTCGCCACGGGTGCCAAGGGCGGCGTGGGTTCCTCCTTCAACTATGCTCCCAAGCTGTATCAGGACATCATCAAGTCCTTCAACGAGGGTGACATCGAGCACGCCCGCCATCTGCAGAACCTGTCCGTCAAGATGATCAACATCATCGCCTCCAAGGGCTACATGGGCTGCTGCAAGCAGATCATGGGCTGGTGGGGTGTGGATCTCGGCCCTGCCCGTCTGCCCATGGGCACGCCCGATGCCGCCACGGTGAAGCAGCTCAAGGATGAGCTCACCGCCATCGGCTTCTTCGACTGGGCCATCAACAAGTAAAGCTCACTCCCCCATTCCGTTATGGATACGCAAGCTCTGGGTCAGTTTTACAAGGATAAACTGCTCAACGAGGTGGAGCCTTTCTGGTTCCCCCGCTCTGCGGACAAGGTGAACGGCGGCATCTACCACTGCTATGATGCCGACGGCACCTTGGTGGATACCGACAAGAACGTCTGGGCGCAGGGTCGCATGGCGTGGATGCTGCTCACCTGCTACAACAGCATCGAGCAGCGCCCCTACTGGAAGGAAATCGCCGAAAGCGCGCTGACCTTCCTGGAGGAGAAGTGCGTGGACCCCGCTGACGGCCGCATGTACTTCCACGTTGCCGCGGACGGCACGCCCATCCGCAAGCGCCGCTACGCCTACAGCGAGTGCTTTGCCGCCATTGCCTGGGCCGCCCACTACGGCGCCACGGGCAGCGCCCACAGCGCGGAGCGCGCCCGCCACTGGTTCGACATCTTCGCCGACATCTTCTTCACCCCCGGCAAGATGGCGCCCAAGACCACGGGCAAACGCCCCGGTGAGAACCTCGGTTGCCGCATGATTATGCTCGTCACCGCGCAGGAGATGCGCAAGTATCTCGGCGACGCGGACGGCTTCTACACCGCTTGGATTGACCGCTGCATCAAGGACCTGCAGACGCTCTTCCTGCACGAGGACATCAAGGCCGTGCTGGAGAATGTCGCCCCCGACGGCAGCATCATTGACCACTTCGACGAGCGCACGCAGAACCCCGGACACGCCATCGAAGGCGCCTGGTTCATTCTCGAGGAAGCCCGCTACCGCGGTGCTGAGACCCACAAGGACCTCATCGACACCGCCTGCAAGATGATTGACTGGTCGCTCGAGCGCGGCTGGGACCCCAAGTTCGGCGGTCTGCTGTACTACACGGACGTGTTCGGCGGTCCCGTGCAGGAATACTGGCACAACATGAAGTTCTGGTGGCCGCATGACGAAGCTCTCATCGGCACCTGTCTCGCCTATGTGATGACGGGTGACGAGAAGTATGCCGAGTGGCACGAGCGCATCCGCGAGTGGTCCTTCTCCCACCTCCAGGATCCGGAGCACGGCGAGTGGTTCGGCTACTGCGAGCGCGACGGCTCCCCCGCCAACGGCCTCAAGGGCTCCATGTGGAAATCCTTCTTCCATCACCCCCGTGCGCTTTGGAACTGCGCCCACTACTTCGGCGCCATCCCCGAGCCCACGACTCACCATTAACCCCCTCCTCTCTCCTCACCTACCATGATTATCGGTATTCTCAACTCCGGCGGCGACTGCCCCGGTATTAACGCCGTTATCGAAGGTTACGTCTCCGCGGCCTACCGCCGCGGCTGGCGTGTCATCGGTTTCCATGACGGTTTCGAAGGTCTGCTGCCCGTGGCCGGCGGTCGCCGCTACGAGCTGCTCACCCCGCAGAAGACGCACCAGATTCGCTCCACGGGCGGTACCATCCTCGGCACCACCAGCACGGGCAACTTCAAGATTCACATCAACAAGCTCGGTCGCGCCTCCATCGACAAGGACATGCTCGCCAAGGCCAAGAAGACGATTACCGCTCTCGGTCTGGAAGCTCTCGCCGTAGTGGGCGGCAGCGGCTCCGCCCGCACCGCCAGCCTGCTGGCCGATGAGGGCCTGCCCGTCATCTCCATCCCCAAGACCATCAACAACGACCTCTGCGAAGCCTCGGACTACACCTTCGGTTTCCAGAGCGCCGTCTCCGTGGTGTCCGACTCCATCGACCGCATCCGCACCACCGCCAACTCTCACCAGCGCATGATGGTGGTGGAGGTGATGGGCGACCAGTCCGGCTGGATTGCCCTGCACAGCGGCATCTCCACCGCGGCGGATGTCGTGCTCATCCCCGAGATTGACTTCGACCTCCAGAACGTCGTGGACTGCATCAAGGCCCGCAAGGCCGCCGGTCAGCGTGAAATCATCGTGGTGGTCTGCGAAGGTGCCAAGCTCAACGGAGAGCTCATCACCGTGCACAACAAGGAGAAGGGCGAGGAGCGCCTCGGCGGCATCGGTAACCGCCTCTCCCGCATGCTGCAGGAGCTCACGGGCATCGAAACGCGCTACTGCGTGCTCGGCCACACCCAGCGCGGCGGCACCCCCTGCGCCTTCGACCGTATTCTCGCCCTGCGCTTCGGCGTGGAGGCCGTGAAGCTCATCGAGCGCAAGGAGTTCGGCAAGGCCCTCACGCTCAACGGCCCGAACGTGCAGACAGTCTCCATCGAAGACGCCGTCAAGTCCCTGCGCCTCGTGCAGCCTAACAGCCAGATTATCCGCACCGCCCGCGACCTCGGCATCATCTTCGGCGACCGCACGCCCGACAAGCTCATGAGCGAGCAGGCGCAGATCACGGCAGCCAAGGACGCCAAGAGCGCCGCAAAGAGCACCAAGACCGTCAAGGGCAAAAAGTCCTCTAAGAAGGCATGAAGAAGCACCTGACCATTCTCTGCTCCCTCGCCGCAGTCTGCGCTGCGCTGCTGACCTCCTGTAGCTCGACGGAACCGACGCTGCCGGCCGACACTCAGCCCAGCTACGTCTGCCTTGAGGTGAACTCGGGTCGCGTGTTGTACGCCTCCAACGCCACGGAGAAGCGCCCCATCGGCATGCTTGCCAATCTGGCCACCGCCTGTGTGGCCATGGACTGGATTAAGGCTGCCGATGTCAATCTGGACACTCAGATTACGGTACCTCAACAGGCCACCCTGTGGCCGAAGACCAACCTGCTCAAGCTTCAGGCGGGCGAGACTATGTCGATTCGCGATGCGCTCTACTCCACCCTCATGTGGGATGACAGCGCCAGCGCCATGACCTTGGCCTACGCCTGCGGTTCGGCGCTCAACAGCAACGACCCCGCCGGTGCATTCGTCAGCCAGATGAACCACCTCGCGGCCCGTCTGCTGATGCGCTCCACCTACTTCAAGGGCACGAGCGGTGCCGTCATCTCCCAATCCACGGCGCGCGACATGGCGCTCATGGGCATGTATGCCATCGGCAACCCTGCGTTGCTCGGCATCACCTCCCAGCCCGGTGCCACCGTCACCGTGCACTCCCCCGCCGGCAGCCGCACCCAAACCGTGCGCAACAACAACAAGCTGCTGTCGTTCTCGGAGCATGTGGACGGCCTGAAGGCCGGGCAGTCCCGCAGCGCGGGTGCCTGCCTCATGGTCACCGCCAATCGCGTCTCCGTCAAGCGTATCAACCCCGTCACCGGGAAGCAGGGCACCTATGGTCAGCGTCTGCTCGTCGTCATGCTCGGCATGCCCGATTCCTCCACCCGCTACAACACCGCCGCCAAGTTCCTGCGCGACGGCTGGGATGTCTGGGAGCAGTGGCTGCCCACCAACGACTACACGGATCACTCCAAATTCATCATCCTTCCTAACTAACTTAAACCTCTCTTACCATGAATATCGGTATTCTTAACGCCGGCGGCGACTGCCCCGGACTCAACGCTGTGATTGAAGGTGCCGTCGGCGCCGCCTCCGCCCGCGGCTGGACCGTCTACGGTTTCTACGACGGCTTCGAGGGCCTGCTCTCCACGCCCGACAACGAGCGCTGGCGCATCCTCACGCCCGAGAACTGCCACAACATCCGCTCCGAAGGCGGCACCATCCTCGGCACCGTCAACAAGGGCAACTTCACCGTCAAGAGCGGTGTCGGCGGCCGCATGCAGATTGCCCAGCACGTGCTGGACCAGAGCAAGGCCACCGTCGAGCGCCTCGGGCTGGAGGCCCTCATCGTCGTGGGCGGTGACGGCTCGCAGACCATCGGCCTCGAGCTGCGCCAAATCGGCCTGCCCATCGTCGGCGTGCCCAAGACCATCGACAACGACCTCGGTGCCACGGACTACACCTTCGGTTTCTGGACGGCCGTTTCCATCGTGTCCCAGAACCTCGACCGCCTGCGCACGACGGCTTACTCCCACCAGCGCATGATGGTGGTGGAGGTGATGGGTCGCCACGCGGGCTGGATTGCCCTCTACGGCGGTATGGCCGGCGGTGCGGACGTCATCCTCATGCCCGAAATCGAGTTCACGCTCGAGGACGTGGTGCGCAAGGTGGAGCTGCTGAAGGCCCTCGGCCAGCGCGAAATCATCGTGGTGGTCAGCGAAGGTGCCAAGATTGCCGGCAAACTCCTCACGCTCGATGAAGAGACGAAGGGCGAAGTCCGCCTCGGCGGCATCGCGAACTTCCTCTCCACGAAGCTCGAGACCATCACCGGCATTGAGACGCGCTACTGCGTGCTGGGTCACATCCAGCGCGGCGGTTCTCCCATTCCCTTCGACCGCGTGCTCGGCGTGCGCTGCGGCGCCAAGGCCATCGACCTCATCGAGGAAGGCAAGTTCGGCGAGACCGTCGCCCTCAACGGCATCGACATGGTGTCCATGCCCATCGAGGAAGCCGTCCGTACCCTGCACCTCGTGGACAGCAAGAGCCAGATTGTGGAGACCGCCAAGGAAATCGGCATCTCCTTCGGCGACGCTGAAAGCTGAATAGAGAATTACAAATTACCCGGCTTCGCCGCGATATAAAGAAAACGGTCTGACCTTGCGGTCAGACCGTTTTTTGATTGAGTGGTTTTCTCCCCTCTTACTTTCTCTTGCGGCGGGAGGCGAGGGCCGCGAGGGCAAGGAGGGAGAGCGTCGCCGTGGCGGGTTCGGGGGTCGTGCAGATTTCCTTACCGCCGCGGAAATACATGGTGGTCGGGGAGTCATCACCGGACACGGTGTAGCCCGACTCATAGCAGATACCATCGATGGAGAGCGTCACGGCCAGAGAGCTGTCGAAGGTTGCGAAGTCCGTGCCGCTTGTGAAAGAAACGGCAATCCATTCCGCACCGTTGTAGATTTCGACATCCATGCCTGCCAGTTCGAGCACGAGCGAGGAGCCCGTGAGCGTAACGGAGTCGAAGGTCGTAGCCTCCAACATCAGGACGGAGGCGTCATCGGAAAGCGTGAGTGTCACGCCTGTGTTGCCGCTCTGCGCCAAGGTCGTACCGGCCAACAGCAGGTCGCTACCGGTCAGCGAGGCATTGCCCCCCATCACCAGCTCAGCGGTCACATCATCCAGATTCGCCGTTGCGGGGTCATCCGTGATGCGGGTGGTCGCTGCGAGCACCACGTGTTCAAAGCCCACCGTGCTGCCCTCGGCAAGGTCGATGGTAGACTCCTCCACGCGCACGTTGCTGATGGTGGCATCACCGAGCACCTGCGCATCGGCATGGCTCACGGTCGCCTGTTCCCCGGCCTTGCCCTTCAAGCCCTTGCTGTCGATAGTGATATCGCCACTGATAACCAGCTCGCCCTTGCCGCTCGCCACCATGCTGATGATGTCGCCCGTCTTGAGGCCCGCACCCGCCGTCAGCACCAGCTCACCGCCCTCTGTCAGCGTCACGGAGACAATGCCGTTATTCTCGCCCTCCAGCTTCACGATGCCGTCCTTCAACGCCATCTGCACCAGCTGCACCTCGTTCTTCACACTCAGGGTATGACCTTTGCCGTCGATGCTCACGTCATCCTTGCCGCCGATGGCACCGCCGGCAGCATCGGTGTCCACATCCTTGTCAAGTGTGGTATCGCCGTTCTCCTGCACCAGCAGGGGGCGGTAGTAGAGGGTGTTGTTCTCCCACACCAGATGCTCTGCTGACGCACCGCTGATGCTGAGGTTTGCTGCATCCCAGCCCATCACGGTATTGCCGCTCTGCATGGCGAGCAGCGCATAGGTGTCATGCACGGGCTTATCCTCGTGGGTCAGATTGAAGCTCAGGCCACCCTGAATATCCAGATTAGCATTCCAGTTGACCGCCGTCTGGCCATCATCGAGGATGAAGCTCAGGAAGCTGTTGTCTGCCATAGAGACAGAGGAAGCAGTCAGCGAGTTCTCGCCCTCAAACTCTAATCCGCTACCAGAGGACACAGATATGGTATAGAATGTCTCATCTAATATACCATTGTTCAAACGGATAGTAGCATTCGCTTTATCCCGAATTTTGATACCATCACCTCTTAGGACAGCTCCATCGCTTACAATTAATCTTCCTCCATGGATATTCATCAAAGCAAAGATTGAAGTGCGTGAATTCTTTATTTCCTGTGCAGTGCCGTCAATTCCTCCTTTTACAGCACGCAAATCTGACTCTGTAGTTGCTCCTGTGAATATAATGTCACCTTTTTCACCATTAGTATTAATAGATACCGTGTTCCCCACATATACTGAATCTCGAAAAGTTATGGAATACCCCTCATCCGAGCAAAGATCAACGAACTCTCTACCTGCAGTTGAATAAATACTTCGTAAACGGTATACTCCTCTATTAATTTCAACATTCTTCTCAAATAGAACATTTTTATTTCTACTAATAGTTATTTTACTACCGTTTTCACTATAGATTGCGCCTCCATACACATTCATAGTAGAAGATTCGGATGAGACTGAATTTCCACTAAACACAATGTTCCCATTACCAGTTAAATTAATACTTCCCGCGCTGAAAATTGCACCTCCTCGCGCATAAACATCCTGATTATCCAGAAGAGCCGTTGCAGAGGCAGAGTTGTCGCAAAAGGTAATATCACCATTATTCCTCAAGGTTATACGCCCAGAAGCAACGGCAATATAAATTGCCCCACCTTCTGCACGTTCATAACTAGCGGCTGAATTATTCCTAAAGGTTATATCCCCATTTTCGCTAATTATTTGAGAGTCTCCGTATAAAGAATATGGAGCATAGGCATAAATTGCGCCCCCCCACGCAAAGTGCGATCCTGATACCAAATTATTGCTAAATACAATCTTCTCATTCCCTTTTATAGAAAATGAAGACCTGCTGTATAAGGCACCACCATACGAGCTTTCTCCATAGTAAAGGTTACTGCCTGTAGTAACTGAATTTTCATTAAATGTTACACATTTATTATTATATATCTCAAATGTACCGCTGCCATCGATTCTTATAGCCCCACCAGTTGCATGGCCGTCCCCAGACAAAATTGACGCGCTATTATTGTTAAAGGCAACATTCACATTATCGCATATTTTGAATGCTGCTCCATTGTGATATATAGCACCACCAGATACATTTCCCCAACTCCGTCCAGTGACAGAATTAGAGTTAAAATTAATATTCTGGTTTCCACATAATATGAAACTAGAACTAGCATCATTATAAATCGCACCGCCCATCGCTTCTGTGTATGACGAAGAATATTTGAAGCTTGTTGAGTTATTTACAAATAGGACATCCTCATTATCTTGCAATAAAAATTTTCCCGCGTTGAAAGCAGCGCCTCCTGATGCATTTGCAGCTTTAGAAATTGCCAAATTTTCGCAAAAAGAAACCTCCCCGTTTTTTTGCAAAACAATAACATCTACGTTCTCAATAGCACCACCAGAGGCGTATAATGACGAATTGGATACATCATTTACGATTCCTCCGAAATTAATCGTTTTATAATCACCAAGAGAGAAGCCGTCTCTTTGTCTTTCGACGTAGTTCATTTCACCATTCCTGTATTTATCATCGGAACGCAACATATTACCATGCGTCTCGCAATAAGGAATCACTTCATCATCTACGTTGCCTGAGCGCTCAAAACTTTGGGCATATATTGGCTGTTTCACGAACAAGAAACACAGCATTTGAAGAAGCGAGACAGAGAGATGAAATTTCATAGTGCTTGAGATGTTATCCTGCGCCCCGAAACGCAAGCGGAAACACTATACACCCTTTCAAAGGGAGAGGTCTCAATGTGCCATTTTTTCAATGTTTTATAGATGGGCATCTATTGCTCCCTTTGCCGAGTACTTGTCAACTCTTCTTTTTCAACGCATTATAGTATCTGCGAATGCTCAATTTTTGCTGCATTTGCATTGACGCACCCTTTGAAAGGATGACTATGAAAAGAAGAACAGCGAATGAGATTTTGACAGAGTACGGACTGAATGCCACGGATGCGGCGCGGTTGGTAGCGGAGGCTTGTGAGGGATTGGGAGGAGAGAGAACGGGCGGGCTGGAACGAGCGGAGCTGATGGTGTTGCTGCGGCGGGTAGTCGTAGATGGAGTGGAGACTGTAAAGAAAGCGGAGGAGACGGTGAGCTTTGCCGAGGCGGTGCGGCAGAGTTTGGCGGCGAGGAGCGGGTTGAGGCCGACCTCGCGGAGGAATCTGCGGCACTATACCAACCGAATGTTGCGAGTGTCGGGTGTCGCGGAGAGGCCGCTGCGGGCGATGGGGGTGAAGGAGTGCCGCGCGATGCTGGCGGCTGCCTTCGGGAACAGCGCGAGCAGTTACCACAAGGGGCGTTCCATTCTGCACTCCATCTTTGCCTACGGCCTGCGGCAGGAGTGGTGTGACAGGAACCCTGTGGATGCTATCGAAGCCCCGCGAGTGAAAGAAAAGCCCATCGAACCGCTGACGCCGGAGGAAGTGGGGCGGCTGGAGCGCGCTGCGGAACGCCCCGAGCATCGCGACATGCAGCTCTCGCTGAAACTCATGCTCTACTGCGGCATCCGCCCCACGGAGGTGACGCGGATTGACCCGCAGCGGGATATTGTGGGGGATGAACTCATCATCCGCCCCAACACCAGCAAGACCGGCGGCGGGCGCGTGGTGCCGTTGAGAAAAGTCGCGACTTACATCAAACAGCACCGCGGTGCCCTCACCATCCCCGACCGCTGGGAGCAACGATGGCGCGCCCTGCGCCGCGCCGCCCGCTTCCGCAGCTGGCGGCCCGACATCTGCCGCCACACCTTCGCCACCTACCACGCACGGCACTTCCGCAATCTTCCCGCCCTCCAACTCGAAATGGGCCACACCACCCCGCGGCTGCTGCACAGCCGCTATCTCTCGCCCATCGGCCAAAGCGCAGCACGGCGCTTTTGGAATATGTGATAAGAAATAGGTGATTTGAGATTTTTGATTTAGAGAATTCGTGCGGCTTCCGTCTTCGCCTACGGCTACGCCGAGACAGGTTCGCCGCAGGATTATCAACCTCATCAGGCGTGCCGTCGGATGAGGTTCTGAATTTTCCGGCTCGGCGCTCGCCCTCTAAGAGACGTTTTAGCAGTTGAGGACAGGAAAAAACTGTTGACATGAGCCCCTACTCTCATTACAATGCCCTTGAGCTTAAAAAGCTACAAAGTTATCAATTCCTCAAGAGGAACCGAAAACCCCGCAGACGTTGGCGCGTCTGCGGGGTTGCTTCGTTTATATCATTTCAACGAAGCTCATGACCACCGCGAGCAGGTCGCAAATGTGTGGCCACATTCGTGTTATCAATTCCCACATGATGTCGGAACCGCCGCTGCTGATAAAAGCGGCGGCGTGGGGATGCTATCATACACGCTAACAAAAGACAAGATAAAGGGCGTGTTTTGGAACAAGACAAAAAAGAAAATGGTGCCTTGTCTCCCACTTTGCGCCACAGGCGTATTCCGATTTTCGGCGAAATATTTGGCGAAATAAACGGCGAAATAAATCACGCAAGGGGATAGAAACCGCCCGTCTTTTTCGCGCCGCGGAATTCAAGTTTTCCGGAGTTGCGAAGATCGGCAAGAAGGCGGTCGGCTTGGCGGGGGGAGAGGGCGGGATAGGCGCGAAGAAGCGCGGAGCGGTTGGCACCGGGGTGGCGGCGGAAGAAGCCTAGGACGCGGGCGGGGGTGGGTGCGGCGTCCTTGGTGTAGAGTTTCTTCTGTTCCTTGAGTGTGTCGCGCACGGCACGGAGCATAAACTCTATCATGGGGGCAGAATCCGTGCGTTCCGTGCTGAGGGCGAAGGCTCGGTAGTACTCCGCTTGATGTGCCTGTACCATGGTCTCGACAGGCATGTATTCAAAGATGGGATTCCAACGCGAGAGGATGAGGGTCTGCCACAGGCGTCCGATACGGCCGTTGCCGTCCGTAAAGGGGTGGATGAACTCGAACTCGTAATGAAAGACAGCGCTGCTGACCAAAGCGGGGGCCTGTGTTGTGCGGAGCCAGTCGAGCAGTTGCGCCATGAGGTAGGGCACACGGTCGGCGGGCGGTGCCATGTGCACGACATGCCCCTGCTCATCAAACACCCCTTCCCCTCCCGTACGGAACTGACCAGCCCCGCGAACAAGCCCCTTCATCATGCAGCCGTGAGCTCGCAGCATATCCTCGACACGGTGCGGGTTCAGCTCACGGAAAACAGCGTAGGTCTCGGCAGCGTTCTCGGCCTCCCGAATCTGCAGTTGCGGGGCTATCACCACCTTGCCCGCCAACACAGCGGCTATTTCATCCTCACGCAGGGTGTTACCCTCAATCGCCAGAGAGGAGTGAATAGAGCGGATTCGGTTCGTCTTGCGCAGGCGCAGCGGAATATCCGCACAAGGCAACACACGCAGCAAAGCCTCGCACTCCGAGAGCAGGCTCAGAGCTTCATCCGAAATGGTGTATGGCGGCATGTACGGCATACCGTAAGTATAGCTGATTGAGCGCCCTTGTCAACATTCTTGGCGAAATATTTGGCGAAATAAATGGCGAAATAAAACGTCTATTCCGCAAGGCTCACGCCCGATGGCGCATCTGCCCCGCAGAGGTCATGCGGCGGGGGATTACAGCTCCAGCGTCAGGCCGTCAAAAGCGGGTTCCATGAAGTCGGGAAGCGAGTCGGCGAGGCGGTAGTAGTCCAAGCGGTGGCCGCTGTGAGTGATAAAGCCGCTCTTGGGGGAGAGGCGCTGCATGAGCGCGATATTTTCATCCACGGTGAGGTGCGTGCGGTGCTGCGGGTAGCAGAGGCCGTCCATGGCGAGGGCGTCCAAGTGCATCAGCTTGGCAGCGGAGGACTCGGGCAGCTCTTTGATGTCGGGCACGTACCCGAAACTCTTGCCGCCGTGGCGGAACACGTAGCCATAAGTCTCCACAAAACCATGCTGCACGAGCACGGGAGTGACGTGGATATCGCCGATGACGAAGGGGTTTCCGGCATGGTCGTGCGCCTCGGGGTGGATGTAGCCCTTCCACGTGTTCTCCTCCGAGAAAGCCCAGGCGTACATGCGCTTGAGCTGCTTCATGGTGCCCGTTCCGGCATACAGCGGCAGGCGGGTGTCGCGGTGCCAGCAGAAGGCGCGCAGCTCGTCGAAGCCAGCCACGTGGTCCAGGTGCTCGTGGGTATAAAGAATAGCGTCTATCGCGCGCAGGCCGTGCCTCAATGCCTGTTCGTGCAGGTCGGGGCAGGAGTCCACCAGCAGGGTTGTTTTCTCCGTACGCACGAGAATGGAGGAGCGCCAACGGTGGTTGCGTGAGCCGGGTTCCTTCGCCTGTGTGCAGACGGCACAGTCGCACCCGATTTGGGGAACGCCTGTCGAAGTGCCGGTGCCGAGGAAAAGTATCTGCATGCCAAGCTAGGGATTGAAGTTCGCCCCTCATTATGCCATAATACCGCTGCAACGCAAGCCTAACCATGCTGACCCTTCTGAAGATTCGCAACCTCGCCCTCGTAGATGAACTGACGTGGGAACCGCACCCCGGGTTCCTCGGTATCACGGGGGAAACGGGCGCGGGCAAATCCGTCATCATGGGCGGTATTGCGCTGGTGCTGGGCGAACGCGCGGACAAAGGGATGATTCGCAGCGGCGAGACGCAGTGCAGCATCGAGGCCGCCTTCCACCTCTCCTGCCCCGAGACCGTCAACGCGCAGCTGGAAGAAGCGGGCGTGCCGCCCTGCGAGGACGGCGAACTGCTCATCCGCCGTGTCATCACCGCCACGGGCAACCGCCAATTCATCAACAACACCCCCGTCACACAGCACCTGCTGCGCGACATCGGCGCGGGCCTGGTGGACCGCCACCAGCCGGAGGCGCACCGCTCCCTCACCTCGCAGGAGCGCCAGCTCACCCTGCTGGATGCTTTCGCCGCCAATGCGGACACCCTCGCCGCCTACAAGACGGCCTACCGCAGCTGGATCGATGCCCGCGCCGCCTACCGCGAGCTGGCTGAGAGCGAACAAGCCAACGAGCGCGAGCTGGATTTCCTGCGCCACCAGACGGAGGAGATTGAGAACGCACGCTTCACCGCGGAGGAGGTCGCAAGCCTCGAAACCCGCTGGCAGCGCGCGCGCAACGCAGGGCGCCTACGCGACACCGCCGTGCCCATGGCGCAGCTCATTGACGGCGGGGATAATTCCCTGCTCTCCCAGCTGCACCAAGCCGTGCGCATGGGGCGCGAGCTGACGCGCCTCGACGCCTCCCTGCAAAGCAAACTCGCCCCGCTGGATGCCGTCATCGAGGAGCTGGAGGAAGTGGCCGACACCCTCAACGACTACGCGGATTCCCTCGGCGGCGACCCCGAGGAGCTGGCTGCGCTGGAAACCCGCGTGGCCCTGCTGGACACGCTCAAACGCAAGTACGGCGCGGATTTCGAAGCGATTGAAGCCCACCTCGCCGCCTGCCGTGAGCGCTTGGACGCCATCGACAACCGCGAAGACCGTCTCGCCGAGCTGGAGGCCGCGGAGAAACAGGCACGCGCCGCCGTCATGGAAGCGGGGCGCGCCCTCTCCGCCACCCGCCGCAAAGCAGCGCCGCGCTTGGAGAAAGATTTTCTCATGCATGCCGCGCAGCTGGGCTTCCGGCAGTCCCACTTCCGTGCCGAGCTGCATGCGGAGGAAGAGCCCGCGCCGCACGGTTTGGAGAACGCGGAGTTCCTCTTCGGCCCCAACCCGGGTGAGCCGCTCAAGCCGCTGCGACTCATCGCCTCCTCGGGCGAGCTGGCGCGCGTGATGCTCGCCCTCAAGAGCGCGCTTGCCAAGCAGGATGACACCCCCCTGCTCATCTTCGATGAAATTGACGCCAACGTGGGCGGTGAAATTGCCCGTGCCGTGGGCATGAAGATGCGCGAGCTGGGCACGGAGCACCAGGTGATTGCCATCACCCACTTCCCTCAGGTAGCGGCACTTGCCGACCACCACTATCTCATCTCCAAGGGCGTGGAGAACGAGCGCACCGTCTCCCGCCTCTGCGAGGTGGCGGATGATGCCCGCGTGAACGAGCTGATGCGCATGCTCGGCACCAAGGGGGACACCGCCGCCGCCCACGCCCGAGCCCTGCTCGACCGATAATTTTCCCGACACCCCCTACCCTATGCCCGAGGAAAACGACGACAAGATACCGCTCTTCGCGGAGAGCGTTGCAGCGGGATTCCCCTCCCCCGCGCGCGGCGACATCGACAGCACGCTGAGCCTTGATGAGCTCTGCGTGCGCCACCCCACGGCCACCTACTTCATCCGCGCGCGCGGCGAGAGCATGCTCGGCGCAGGTATCGGAGACGGCGACGTGCTCGTGGTGGACCGCAGTCTCCCCGCGCACGACGGCGACATCATCATCGCCGCGGTGGACGGAGCCTTCACCGTCAAGCGCCTCGAGAAGCGCGGCAAAGCGGTGCGCCTCCTGCCCGAGAACCCCGCCTTCTCCCCCATCGCCCTCACCCCCGGCATGCAGGCGGAGTTCTTCGGCGTCGTCACCTACGTGGTGAAACAGGTGAAACGCTGACGAGGCGCACCGCCGCAGCAGCGCGCCTCGCCCGAAAAAAGCTTCTTGCGAAAACTTTACTCGCTCTTGATGTTGCGGAGCGCATCGAAAAGCGGGGTAACGGCCTCGCTGCCGACAAGGATGTTCGGGAACTTAATCTTGTCGAGGTTGTTGATAGTCTCCATGCGGATGATATTGTTGCCGATGGCTTCATTGAGAGCCTTCTTACCCTCGGCCTCCAGCTTCATACCCTCGGCTTCCGCCTGCTTCATGGCGAGGTGAGCCGCGGCCTCCTGTCGGCGAGCGTAAAGCTTGGCGTCGGCCTCGGCCTTGGCGCGGAGAAGCTCACCCTGCGCTTCCTGATTCATGCGGTTGGCCTTGGCGCGGCCTTCGGCATCAGCAATTTCTTCGGAACGCTTGGCAATCTCCAGCTGGATAGCCTGGCGCTCATACTCCTGAGAGGCTTCCACCTTCTTGGTGATGCCCAGCGTCACGGACTCGGGCGGCGTTGTGGAGCCGATGGTGACGGATTCCACGATGAAGGGGGAATCTGCCAGCTGCTTGCGCAGGCTCTCCTCCACCATCTGCGTAATCTCGGGGATTTTAGCGGGAGCCTCCAGACCGCGGAAGCGGGCAATCGCCGTGCGCACCGCCGTGCGGAAGGGCTGGCGGATGAAGGATTCATACGCATCATTGGCGATTTCATCGGGGTTGTTCGGGGTGTCGGCAATCGCGCCGTACTGCTCCACGAACTCCTTGACCTTGCTCTTGTCGATGCGGTATACCATGTAGGCCTGCGCGTTCATCTTGAGCTGGTCGGAGGCGCGGATGTCATCGAACTCCTCGGACATGGTGTAGGGCGTCACGCAGATGTTGACGGCTTTCTGTCGCCACACATAACCCGTGCCGCTCGGCCCCATGAGCACGCCCTTGAACTCCTTCTTGCCGAAGATAGGATTCGTGTACACATAGGCGGCATAACCACCGTCCACGCGCTCATTGGAGCAGTTGGAGCCGATGATGACCGCTGCAGCACCGACAAGCACGAGCGCGGGAATCACCAGCTTGGAAAAGGGAGAAGCCGTTTTCACTAAAACAGCATCAATGGGTTTATTGGGTTTCATACAGGTGTAGAATATCAGGATAGAGATATCCTTTCAAGGAGATTCGACACCTATTTTACATCAGCCCCACGGCGATTTCATCGGCCACAAGGCGGCCGTCCGTGGTGAGGAAAAGGCGCCCTTCCGCGCCGAGGGTGGCGAGCCCCTGCTCTTGCAGCATGGCGACAAAGGTGCTATCCTGCGGACGCAGGAAGGAGGCGGGCAAGCCCTCATCCGTGCGGAGCATGAGTCCCAGCAGCTCCGTGCGGCGGGCCTCTGCAGACACCTGCTCCGCCTCATGCGGCGGGAGGACGCCCGTCTTCAGCGCGGCGATGTAGTCGTCCGTGTTCTCGGCATTGCGGTAACGCAGCCCCTGCCAGGAGCCGACCGCCCCCGGGCCGAGCGCAGCGTAGTCCGCCCCGCGCCAGCAGGCGAGATTGTGCAGGGAGCGGCAGCCCTCCTTTGCGTAGTTAGAAATTTCGTAGTGACGGTACCCCGCGGCGGTCAGCTTTTCCTCCGTCAAACGGAAGAGGGCCACATCCGTCTCCTCATCCCCCGCTTCCGCGCCGTAGCGGCGGAAAAAGTCCGTATCCTCCTCATAAGAGAGGTTGTAAGTGGAGAGGTGGTCAGGTTTCAGCGCCAACGCCGCGTCCAGCGTGTGCGCCCACTGCGCGAGCGTCTGCCCCGGCAGGGAAAACATGAGGTCGAGGTTCACCTGCGGGATGCCCGCCGCGCGCAGCAAGGCCACATCCGCCGCCACCTGCTCAGGCGTGTGGGTGCGCCCCAAGAGTTTCAGCAGCTCCGGCTCAAAACTCTGCACCCCCAACGACACGCGCGTGATGCCCAGCTCCCGCCATTGGCGCACCTTGGCGGGCGTGAGCGTGGCGGGGTTTGCCTCAAAACTCCACTCCTGCACACGGGAGAAATCCACCGTCTCGCGCAGCCCCTGCACCATCAGCTCCAAGTGCGTAGGCGAGAGCATGCTGGGCGTTCCGCCGCCGCAATAGACCGTGGTCGGCGCGAAGCCCTGCGGCAACCGCAGCGCGGCTTCCCGCGCCACGGCCTCGGCAAAGCCGCGCATGTCCGTGCGCGCGGGCGTATGTTTGAAAAAGGCGCAGTAGGGGCAGATGCGGTGGCAGAAGGGGATGTGGATGTACAGGCCGACATCCTCCCCTGCCCGCGCGGGCGGCAGCGCCGCGCCCTGATTGGCCCCCGTCATGCGCTCAGGGTTCCAAGGTCCAGCCCTCGGCCAGCAGCTTCTCGTACATCTGCTTAGCCTCGTCCTTCATATCCAGCGCAGCGAGACGCACATAACGCTCCGCACGCTTGGCATCGGCGGGCAAATCAGCCCCGCCCTTCGCCGTGATGTAAGCGAGATAAATGTAGGCCTCGGGGTTGCCCATGGCCGCAGCCTCCTGCAAAATCTCCGCCGCCTTGCGGGCGTTCTTGTCCGTCCCCAGCCCGTTATAAAGAGCATAGGCCAGACCGACCACCGCATGAGGCGAACCGGCATTAGCCGCGGCGTTCAGGTGGGCGAGCCCCTGCTTCACCTGCTGCTCGGTGCCCAGCCCCGTCAGCAGCATGACGCCCTGCGAGGTGCCGCAGGCGAGACTACCCGCCAACGCGCCCTTTTCAAACCAACGGTAGGCGAGCGCGTCATCCTTCTTCAGGCCGTACACACCGTCGTGGTACACGTGGCCCAGCCAGAAACAAGCCTTCGCATTGCCGAGCATGCCCGCCAGTTTCGCCAGGTGTCGGCCCGTTACATCATCGTGGCCGATGCCCGCCTGTTTCATGACAAGGGCATTCGGATCGCCCTCCGTCAGCGCCGTGGCGAGGTCCAGCATGGCGTCCGAGCTGTGGTGCTTAATCGCCTCCTTCAGCAGCTCAAAACCCGCCTTGGGGTCGCGCTCCGTCACCATCACGGAGAGCGCGTAAAGCGCCTCCGCATTGCCCAGCTCCGCCGCCTTGCGATACCAATCCACCTTGTCAGCCGCCGTGGGGGCCAGCTGGGCGATGTAGTAGGCCACGTGGTCGTTCTTGCGCTCCAGCTCCGCCTTCACCTCCGCGCGTTCGCGGTCATCGAACGTCGTCAGGCGACCGCTGAGCTGCATCCACTTGAAACGCGGGATAAAGCCCCCGCCTTTGCAGGCATTGAGAATGTATTTCTCCGCCCCCTTCTCATCCTTCGCCACGCCCACGCCGCTCCTGAGGCACATGTAGACGTTCACCTTGGCGGGGTCATAGCCCGCATCCGCCGCCTTGCGGGCCAGCGCGTAGGCCGCCTTCACATCCGCCGCCTGCAGCTCATCCATGCGAACGTTCACCAGGCGCTTGTCCGCCATGAACTGCTGCGCGGCCGAATAGCCCTCCTTGGCGGCCTTGTCCATCCACGCATCCACGGCAAAGGGATCGTTCGTAGCCTTGAGCACCAGCTCCATCGCGGGGCAGAAGTCGTAGAGATTCTTTTCCGCCTGTTCCTTGAGCATCGAGCAGAAGCGCTTGTACTCCTCGGCATGCGCCGCGGGCGTCACATCCGCCGCAGGGCCAGCGTCATCCGTGTAGCTCAGCTCCGGCTTGGCCATGGCCGTGCTCGCCTCAGGGGCGGGTGTTTCCGGCGCCGCATCCGCAGGAGCCGCGGGCGCTTCCGCAGGAGCCGCAGCGGGTGCGGGAGCCTCGGCCTTCTCCGCGGGCGGCAACACCGCGCGGATACCTGTTGCGAAATCCGCCGCCGACAGGGGCAGCCCCACAGCCAACACGGGGAGCAAGGAACGGTTCATCTTCATACGCGTCATTCTACGCGCCCGCCCGCCCCCATGCAAGCGCGAATCACGTGCTACAGGTGATTGATAGACTGCGGTAGGGAAAGCATTCGACTTGCCATCCCCGCCGCCGCATGCTACGCTAGCGGCATGAAGCGCCTTGTCCTCCCCGCTCTGCTCTGCCTCGCGGCGCTGCCCGCCCTCGCGGAAGGTGTCGCCGCCCTCACCATCAGGGACGGCAATGTCTGCGCCTATGATGCAGGCGGCTCTTACCGCGGCACCATCAGCGGCTCCGGCAACGCCGTAGACGCACAGACGGACGGCAGCACGATTGCCGTGCTCCTCAGCAACGGCACCATCACCCTCTATGACGCAAGCGGCTCCTACCGCGGCACCCTCCACGCAAGCGGCTGCACCCGCATCCAAGTCGTCCGCGGACTCGTCATCTGCCACTCCCCGAACGGCCACGCCGTTATCTACTCCGCCAACGGCAGCTACTGCGGCAGCGTGTGAGCCGCCCAAAAAGAAAGAACCCCCGATGCTGCAACATCAGGGGTTCCGTGGAGACTGTTCAGAGGTCATCTATGACTTGATGAGGGAATCATACCACATTCCCGCCTTTTGTCAATCCCCCGAAAAGGAAGTCCGTACGATTTTGTTTAAGAGATAACGCGCGGCCGAGTTGCAGCCCGACCGCGCGGAGCCTTACTTCACCCCAAGGAAAAACAGCAGTATCTCCAGGAGCAGAATGCAGAACTCTACTATTGTCTTCAATGACATATTATCAGTCTCCACCGACCTTGCATGTGTTGTTCCGTTATCCTATGTGGCAACGTCACCTCAGCAGATTAGGTCGGTGCTCTCCGCTGATGAGTGACGAAGCACCCTCCTTGCGGCAAGTCGGCGGAAAAGCGAACAAAGTGTATACAAACAGGCAAAGCGAGACAAGCAGAATATTTGATTTTCCCCCGCCAAAAGGATGAATTTTTAATTCATCCTTTTGGCACGCGCGCGCAGGCAAGTAGGATTAAAATCCTACTTGCCTGCACCTGCGGCATTTTGCCGCACTCAGCCTGCGGCATTTTGTCCGAATGCGGCATTTTGCCGCACGCCTACATATCCGCCCTGTGGCGAGTTTGAAAGCCTTTATGGGCCACACTTTCCTATTTCTCTTGATAATCAACGATTTGCAGTGCAACAGTGTCACCGTTGTACTTTTGGCACAGCGTTTGCAACAAGGGAAGTGTACGGCTCCGTGTGAGTCGCCCCACTTATTAACAACAAACCAATAGAAAACAACAACCATGAGCAAGATTCTCGGAATTGACCTCGGTACCACGAACTCCTGCATGGCCGTCATGGAAGGCGGTCAGGCGACTGTTCTTGAAAACAGCGAAGGTGCTCGCACCACCCCCTCCATCGTCGCCTTCACGAAGAGCGGTGAGCGCATCGTCGGCCAGGCCGCCAAGCGTCAGGCTGTCACCAACCCCCGCAACACCGTGTTCTCCGCCAAGCGTCTCATCGGCCGCAAGTACGCCGAGCTGACCGCCGAGGACAAGAAGGTGCCCTACACCATCGTGGAAGCCGCCAACGGCGATGCCCACATTCAGGTGGAAATCGGCGGCGAGACGAAGGTGTACTCCCCGCAGGAAATCTCCGCCATGGTGCTGGCCAAGCTGAAGGCCGATGCCGAAGCCAAGCTCGGCGAAACCATCACCGAAGCCGTCATCACGGTGCCCGCCTACTTCAACGATGCCCAGCGCAACGCCACCAAGGCCGCGGGTGAAATCGCGGGTCTGAAGGTGCGCCGCATCATCAACGAGCCCACCGCCGCCGCCCTCGCGTACGGTCTGGACAAGGGCAGCAACGAGCAGATTGCCGTGTACGACCTCGGCGGCGGCACCTTCGATATCTCCGTGCTGGAAATCGGCGACGGCGTGTTCGAAGTGAAGGCCTCCGACGGCGACACCCACCTCGGCGGTGATGACTGGGACAACGCCATCATCAACTGGATTCTCGCGGAGTTCAAGGCCAAGGAAGGCATGGACATCTCCCACCAGACGGATGCCCTGCAGCGCATCAAGGAAGAGGCTGAAAAGGCGAAGATTGCCCTGTCCTCCACGCAGAGCTACGACATCTCCCTGCCCTTCATCACCATGGACGCCACGGGTCCCAAGCACATCCAGACCACGCTGACCCGCTCCAAGATGGAGCAGCTCACCGAGACACTGCTGGAGCGCACGGCCACCCCCGTGAAGAACTGCATCGCCGCTGCCGGGCTTTCCACCAGCGACATCAACGAGCTCGTGCTCGTGGGCGGCATGACCCGCATGCCCGCCGTGCAGGAGATGGCCAAGCGTCTCGCCGGCAAGGAGCCCCACAAGGGCGTGAACCCCGATGAGGTCGTGGCCGTGGGTGCTGCCATTCAGGGCGGCGTGCTGACGGGCGCGGTGAACGACGTGCTGCTGCTGGACGTGACCCCGCTCACGCTCTCCATCGAGACGATGGGCAGCATCGCCACGCCGATGATTGACCGCAACACCACCATCCCCGTGCGCAAGTCGCAGGTGTTCTCCACCGCCGCGGACAACCAGCCCGCCGTGGACATCCGCATCTGCCAGGGTGAACGCAAGATGTTCAACGACAACAAGCTGCTGGGCAACTTCAAGCTCGACGGCATCCAGCCCGCTCCCCGCGGCGTGCCTCAGATTGAGGTGACCTTCGATATCGATGCCAACGGCATCCTGAAGGTGACGGCCAAGGACAAGAACACGGGCAAGGAGCAGAACATCTCCATTCAGGGTTCCTCCGGTCTCTCCAAGGAAGAGATTGAGCGCGCCAAGCAGGATGCCGAGATGCACGCCGAGGAAGACCGCAAGAAGGCCGAGGACATCGAGGCCATCAACAAGGCGGATTCCATGGCTCACAACATCGAGCGTCAGCTGAACGAGATGGGCGACAAGGTGCCCGCCGATCAGAAGGCTCCCATCGAGGAGAAGGTGAAGGCTCTCAAGGCCGCCGCCGAAGCCAAGGATGTGGCCAAGTGCAAGTCCCTGACGGACGAGCTGGAGCAGATTTTCGCCGCAGCGGCTCAGGCGGCTCAGGCGCAGGGCGGTGCCCCCTTCGGCGGCGCAGCTCCCCAGCCGGAGGCCTCCGCTGACAACGGTCCCCGCCAGGCCAAGGGCAAGGTCGTGGACGCGGAAGTCGTGGATTAATGTACAAAGTACGAAGTACAATGTACAAATCATTTAAGTAACGCGCGGCCTCCGGCCGCGCCGAACTTAAAACAAATAACATTTCGCCATGAAAACGAAAGAAGAAATCATACAAGATTTCGACGAGCACATAAATAAGAGCGGAAAAACATATTATTCCGAATTTTATGTTGGCGTAACTGCCGACATCAACAGAAGATTGTTCCATGAGCACAACGTAAAACGCGAAGGCATGTGGTGGATTTATCGCACAGCTCAATCATCTACTGTTGCTAGAGAGATTGAAAAGATTTATCAAAAACGCGGTATGCGAGGAGCACCAGGAGGTGGCGATGACTCTGCAAAAATTGTTTATTGCTACGTCATTACACAAAACACCGTTGAATAATATGCAAGAAACATCTGGGACATCCTCTCCTATTATTGTAAAAGGGCGCGCACCTATTACATGTTCCCGTTTTGTCGCATTTTTAGATATACTAGGATTTAAAGATAGAGTAGCCAGAAGCACGCATGCTCAAGTATTGAACACTCTCCAAGGTTTGCAAAAAAAGATTTCAGAATCCATGGAATCACACAAAGAAGAAGGACTACAAATTAGTCTTTTTTCTGACAGCATAGTTATTTTCAGCAAAAATGACTCACGCAAAAGCCTAATCTCTTTATCCAACGTTACGCTGGACATTATGCGCTATGCTATTGGTGAAAAAATACCAATGAAGGGAGCCATTGCTAAAGGCAAGATAACTTGTGATACTACAAAGCAGTTGTTTTTCGGACAAGCACTCATTGACGCATTTCAACTTCAGGAAAGCACGAAGTATTATGGTGTTGTAGTTCACCATTCGGCAGAAGAAGACGCAAAAGATCTTCCCATTTATTTCCAAGATACTGAAGCGTACATAGAAGGAAGCAGAATTCATCATTACGAGTTACTTTGGCATCGCTTTGATTGCATTCCCCAAAAGGAAATTCAAAATTCATTATCTCTACTGCGAAATTCTGTTTCTGGAGAGCCACGAAAATACATTGACAACACAATGAAAATTATTAAAAACGGCACAAATTAAACAACACATTTTTCTTTTATCTTCTTTATACAACTCAACAACTAAACCAAACAACACACTATTATGATTAAACCGATTGGACAGCGTGTGCTCGTGGAGCGCGTGGAAGCTGAAACGAAAACCGCCGGCGGTCTTTTCCTGCCGGATACCGCTAAGGAGAAGCCGCAGGAGGCTGTTGTTCGTGCGCTCGGCACGGGCGGTCACGACAAGGACGGCAACCCCATCAACTTCAATGTCGCCGTCAACGACAAGGTGCTCATCACCAAATACGGCGGCACGGAAGTCACTTACGGCGGCACGACCTATGTCATCCTGAACGAGAGCGATATTCTCGCCGTCATTGACTAATTACAAATTACAATTTACAAATTACAAATTTGGAATAGAGCGCGCCTACGGCGCGGGATTTCAACTTTATAAATTATAAATCATCAATTATAAATATTTTTCCTATCATGGCTAAACAACTTTCTTTTGATGAGACGGCGCGTCAGAGCCTGCTCAACGGTGTCACCAAGATTGCCAAGGCGGTGAAGAGCACGCTGGGGCCTGCGGGTCGCAATGTGGTCATCGCCAAGACCTTCGGTTCCCCCAACATCACCAAGGACGGCGTGACCGTCGCCAAGGAGGTGGAGCTGGAAGACCCCTACGAGAACATGGGTGCCCAGCTCGTCCGCGAGGTGTCCAGCAAGACGAACGACATCGCGGGTGACGGCACCACGACGGCTACCGTGCTCGCCGAGAGCATCTACCGCGAGGGCCTCCGCAACGTGACCGCGGGTGCCAACCCCATCTCCCTGCAGCGCGGCATCATGAAGGCCGCTACCGCCGTGGTGGAGGAGCTGAAGAAGATTTCCAAGCCCGTGGATTCCACGAAGGAGATTGCTCAGGTCGCCACCGTGTCCGCCAACTGGGATTCCGAAATCGGTGACATCATCGCCGAGGCCATGGACAAGGTCGGCAAGGACGGCACCATCACCGTGGAAGAGGCCAAGGGCATCGACACCAGCCTCGACGTGGTGGAGGGTATGCAGTTCGACAAGGGCTATCTCTCCCCCTACTTCGTGACGAACGCCGACACGATGGAAGCCGTGCTCGAGAGTCCCTACATCCTCATCTTCGAGAAGAAGATCGGTAACCTCAAGGATTTCCTGCCCATTCTGGAGAAGGTCGCCAAGAGCGGCAAGCCCTTCCTCATCATCGCTGAGGACGTGGAGGGCGAAGCTCTCGCCGCCCTCGTGGTGAACCGCCTGCGCGGCACGCTGAATGTGGCCGCCGTGAAGGCTCCCGGCTTCGGCGACCGCCGCAAGGCCATGCTCCAAGATATCGCCATCCTCACGGGCGGCCAGTGCATCTCCGAGGATCTCGGTCTCAAGCTCGAGAACGTGGAGATGGACCAGCTCGGTCAGGCCAAGCGCGTGGTCATCACGAAGGACACGACCGTCATCATCGAGGGTGCCGGCAAGTCCGCCGACATCACCGCCCGCGTGTCCCAGATTCGCCACCAGATTGATGAGTCCACCTCCGACTATGACCGCGAGAAGCTCCAGGAGCGTCTTGCCAAGCTCGCGGGCGGCGTGGCGGTCATCAAGGTGGGTGCTGCCACGGAGACGGAGATGAAGGAGAAGAAGGACCGCGTCGACGACGCCCTGCACGCCACCCGCGCTGCGGTGGAAGAGGGTATCGTTCCCGGCGGCGGCGTCGCCCTCATCCGCGCCCAGAAGGCCATCGACACCCTCACGCTCACGGGCGACGAAGCGACGGGTGCTTCCATCGTCTTCCGCGCCGTGGAGGCTCCCCTCCGCCAGCTCGTTTCCAACGCGGGCCGCGAAGCCGCTCTCATCGTGGAGAAGGTCAAGGGTCTCGACTCCCCCACGCAGGGCTACAACGTCGTCACCGATGCCTACGAAGACCTCCTCGTCTCCGGCGTGGTGGATCCCACCAAGGTCACGCGCTCTGCCCTCCAGAACGCCGCCTCCATCGCGGGTCTCATGCTCACGACCGAGTGTCTCATCGCTGACCTCCCCGAAAAGAAGGGCTGCTCCTGCGGCCACGACCACTCCGCCGACATGGGCGGTATGGGTGGCATGGGCGGCATGATGTAAGTGCCGCAGGCACGGTTTCATAAATCCAAGTCACAGCCTAACTAACCCTTTCGCGGGGTGTCCATCACCCGATGGACACCCCGCATTGATTTTAAACTTACTATTCACCTCCCTCCTACCACCATGCCAAACGAGACACAAGTCATCGAACTACCCGAAGATATTTTTAAACGTGAAGCAATCGCGCAATCAATGTGCGAACTTATTTGTTCCGCTCCTGCTGAGGCAATATCTCCCGTTGTCTTGCAAGGTCCGTGGGGGGCAGGAAAAAGCACCCATGCCATGCGCATGATGAAATACCTCAATGAGAATCACGAAAAAACGCACAAATGCATTTACTGGAATGCGTCTATCTTTGACTACGCCGCAGACCCTCTTCCCCTTTTTGTAGCAAATCTTTATTCGGAAACGGACGCTAAAGAGCATGAGCAATTCACGAAAGCTGGATTTAAGCTGTGCAGTGCGATGGCTATAGCCGCAACGAAAGAATTGGCAAACCAAATCATCCACATCGGATCAGGACTTGATTTAAAAGGGATTTCTGAAGCAACTAGCAAAGCGCAGGAGAAAGCAGAAAATCCCACATTACAGCAATTCAAGGATTTCTTACAGGCAGCAGGAACGGATAGGCTTCGAATTGACACAGCAAAAGAATTGCTAGACCTTGCCAGAAGAGATAAAGAACTAATAGTAATCATAGACGAATTAGATAGGTGTCGCCCAGGATTTGCTTTACAAATGCTTGAAACAATTAAGCACCTATTTACGAGCAAAGATTGCAAGTTCATTTTGATTATGAACAAGCACTCCCTAATTGATTCAATCTGCAGCACTCATGGTTTAAGAGAAAATAATGCTGAAACATATCTTAATAAATTTATAAAGACGACTCTTCAATTACCCGAAATTGCACTTGAACATAGGAATACGAGAGATTACAACTGCCAATATTTTTTCTACTTGCTACATAACAACTATAACTTTACAGAGCCTATGGGGTTGCCAGACCTCATTCTCGCGATTATTAAAAAGAAAAAATTACAGCTTAGAGAAATAGAAAGTTGGGTAAGGACTATAACCCATCTTCTAAAGCTAAATAACATAGACTCCTTAGAAAACATTTCAAACGCATCTTTATATATCATCGTCATTATTTCATATCTAATTTCCTTCGATACAGATACAGCGTTTCAGCTAGCAGAAAAATCAATAAGTACGCACGAGCTATTTGAGCGGCTTGGGTTAAAGACATGCGATTTAAGAATTTTCACTTCACCAAGTATGAAATACATAGAGCTTCAACAAGTCATTGATTATTATCTTGCTCAAGGCACTAATAAGGAGGATTCATTTTTTAAGAATGAGGATGACTGGTTCCTGATGTCGCATATATCCAGCACTGCAAAATTTCTTAAACAGTGGATTCAATATAGTCTATTTATCCGTTCCATTTAAGAAACGAAAAACGCTATACCCCGGATCCCCGAATTCAAGCAAGCTGTACCACATGGAGCAGCATTGTTCCTAGTTGTCTCGACTCCTCAAATGTGAACCTGCTGCAGTTTCCCTCCTGACGAACAACTTCTACAGGAAGAGTCATCACCTCATCACCCAGAAAATACGCCCGCAGAAGGCATCGCATTTTGTAAAAGTACCATTCGGGCATGCCTAGATGCAGCGGGTCGAGAGTTACCATTCGCTCCGTTGCTGATTGTAGCGACAGCTTCTCTATCTCGCACAGGCGTACTATCTGCGGCCAGAGTTGCACCAGAGATGAGTCAACCATGAAAAGGAAGTTTTCATCCAGATTTTTAGGGATAATCAGCGGTTCTTTCAAATGGATGGTATAGGCTTCCATAGCGACAGCGTACCGGATGCTGTTAGCCTCATCAAGAAGATTTTTTCCAGGAATCGGCAAGAATCCAAAGTGAGACTTGACTTTCCCTTTATCTCCGGGTATAGAATGAGCGTTACCCCTACACACATGGCACGAATCCGCTTAGACAATTTCACTAAATCATCAGACTGCATTAAGTCAGTGCACAAACCTGTTGTCTCCGAATACATCATTTCAAAAAACTCGATACTCCAAATCAATATGTTCGGGAGTGATGAGCGGCAAGACAACAATATGCGAAAAACAAGCCAGACTCTGCAAATCGATAAAGCAACAGCAAAACGCTTAGTCCAACTTTTCCAAGAGGCGGGTCTTTTGGATGACTAAACCCAACATCGGCAGTCATTGCTGTTGACAGGCGGGCAGGAGTCCGGTATACCACACCGAGCCCCTGCCCTTTCTATGTCTACGATTCTTCTCCCTGCTTCCCCGCAGACAAGCTTCACCTACGAAGTGAGGAACGATAAATTTGTTTGGGTCGATGTTCCGCAGCCATTCAAAGAAAATCTGCTCAATGTGGATGAAATCATGCCCGCCGTCCTCGCGGAGATGCTACTTCTTGTTCGTCATCATGGCTGCACCTGTAAGACGGATGAGCTCTGCGAAGAATTGACCGCTGCCGACCCGCTCCGCATCGGCACGCGCTACCGACTCAAAATCCAGCGTTTTCTTGAAGCCCTAGCCCTCGGCATGACTCCGCACGAAGCATGGGATGGAGACATCACCATTCCTCCACATTTCCGCATCAGAGAACACACCTTTCAGCCCTACCAACGCACCCAACTGCGCGACTATTTGTACCATCACACTTATTTCGAACACCCGTCTACTTCTCGCTACGACTGCGACAAACTTCATCTGCTGGAGGATGGACGCATCGTGTTCAATCTTCCCCTGCAAATCCGCTATTCCTACGCCGAGGGCTGATGAACAAGCACACACCCGCCGTGTCACACCTACACTCATGGTGGAGATGCCCCACTTTAGTACCAGCCTTAGCTAAAGCGCAAACGGCAGGGAGTTCCTGAACCACAGCACAGATTCATTAGTACTCGCAACAAGTGCAACATAGCAGGAAACATACGCAGTCATGAAAGCTCGCATTTGTTAGAAATGCAAACTATAATGTACAGATGATAGTCATACACATTATATTACCGTTTAATATTCGATACGGCGACACCTATATTTTTAGGATTTCTGCGAATTTTAGCTACTTTTACATACTGTCCAACCAATTCAATAATAGAAAGAAGCTGCCTAAATTGAGAGTTAGTACTCTGGTTGATTATTCCTCTAAGTCTCGCAATAATATCTATTGTCCTATTTTTCTGAGAAATATTTAATTTCGCCCAAAATTCTTTTGCCCCTTGACTTATAAACATAAGATTTGCTATCCGTATAGTATTGGGATAAAGCGTCTGATTATCATTTAAAACTACACAAAAATAATTTTCAAACAACGTCACCAAATTCCCCTGATGCGCCTTTTTATAGGCATTCTCATACACATCCGGAGAAAATTGCGACGAATGCTTCTCAAAAAAGCGAATAATGTTAACATCTCCAAGTTCTGACAACTGTATAGAATTATACCCAGAGTAATCTTGTATAATTCTACGTGCAAATAGGGAATATAGGGATTCTGTAGCCTTTGATTTTTTTAACCTCTTTAAATCGTCATGGTGGGAACTATACCAAAAACCAGTCAAAAATGCACTAGCATTTAGTTCAAACAGCAATAGTTGATCAACGGATTTATATAATTCATGTAAAGGCATAGTACGAGACAGCAATACCAACGCATGCAAAAAATATTTTTCTAGAACCCCCGAACCTCTTTCACTCTTGATATTAGTAATAATCAAATCAAGAAGAAATTCTTTTCTATTGATAAGGTGACGACATGAACCATTAAACGTCATTTCAATTTTGACAACATTATATAGCAATCTTGCGAAATTTGTGCTCTCATAAGCGCGAGAGAGTACAATCTTCAAAAACGAAGCTGTTGCCTCCGAAAAATTGTTTACATTAGTTTCAAAAGTACAATATGAATGCAAGTAAGTACTAATTTGAGAATAATAATGTGCATTTGCGACTTCGCTTACGACATGCGATAATTCCACATCACTCAAAGAAACTTTTTTAGTATAACTCATGTGATATGCCTTCAGCAATTCATCATAGCAATTACTATTAACCAAATACGCCAAAGAATTACATATAGATGGCAATAATCGGCTACCAGGTGCGTATTCAGCTATTAGTTCATCAAAAACATTAATTGAGGATAGTCTATTATCATGCTCCTCGGGATGTACCGACTCATCATCATTATTTGACAAATCTGATTTTTTTATTTCATTAATAACATCCCGCAAAGCTTTTAATTGTTTAAGGAACCTACTATCTTGAAGAAACCCCAGATAAAGTAATCGCAATATCTCCATGTAGAAAACGCATGAAATAGTCTCATTTTTCATGAGCGAATCGGTCATATAATCTAGTTCTATAGACGACAATCGTTCCACAACGCGCATCATCTGACGAGGCGTATCAAAAGGGACGATATACCTCTGCGAAAATTGCAATAAAAACTTACATTGTGGATAATTTTTCTCGATTGCCCTTTTAAACTCGATTGAAGCATGGAGCTTAGGTATTGTTGGCAAACATATCGACTGCTCAAATAATTTATCCATATACCCCTGTAGCAATTGCGATGAAAGTCCTGCATTTTCATAGCGCATTTCCAATTCATCTCTGGCGATTGCACAAACCACTACCAAGCCACTTATTTTTTGTAATCTCTCCAACAATGGAAGAAGGGCATTTACTATGTCGATATCTGCGCGTTCAACATCATCTATAATCAGGACAGCTGCGTTAGTTGGATAATTCATCTTCTCAGTTAATGTATTAGCCGCAATCTCCACGCCTGCGTTATTTCTTTTATTAACCAAAGTATCTAATGCACCAGTAACGCCTAAAATTGAAATCTCTGAACGACTTAATACCTGTAGCAATCTTTGCGCTACTATTCTGAATGGGCTCTGAGCTTTTCCTCTTATTGCCTCATGCAATCCGTCGACAATACTCTTCCATGCATCTTCTAAATCGTTGCATTGCCACAGATTAATGTGCTTTACTGATATTTTCGGACAAGTACCATCATTATGTTTGTTGAGTTCCCTTAATCGATACTTTAGGTAATTCAGAAAATGAGTTTTACCGCTTCCCCATGTACCAAAAACAGCAATACTCCTTCCAACATTGGCTCTAAGAATCAAGCGAATAATGCGTTCTATACCAGCGTTGTATATTCCAACTCTTCCATATCCCACATCAACTTTTTCATCAGTTTCCTTTTGTTTTCTCGCGCGTTCATGAAAAAAGGGAAGAGAAACGATTACCCCCATCCCCATGAAAATATAAACGGCAAAATTCCTAAATAGCAACCAGTGCTTATCTTCTGAGTAATACAGAATCCAAAAAGCACACACACATATCACTGGAATAACTGAAAAACAGTACAGCCATCGCCTATGTACACATAAGACAGCAATCTCCAAAATAACGACTGATATGATAATGGTCAAGATATCGACACTTTTTGGTGTAAAGCATGAAAGGCAGTTTTTCCATACGATTATGAGTTCTCCCAATCGATCAGTTGCAAGAGGAAGAAAAACAAAAAACAGCATGAATAAAAGGGGAACAATTACCCATTTCGCAATAGAATTTACATTTATTTTCTTCTCCATATTGAATAGCTTTCTGACATAAAGACTTATCCATAATAATTTAAAACTCCATTTCTTCTAGTCAAGAAAAATAATAATTATTAGATTGCATCACAAACAAACATCAATAATTATAATCTCAACGCTAGTGATGCATTTAGCTCGCAAATAAAAGACCCCTCTACTGCTAAAAGAGCTAAAGTTACGAGACCAATCAGTTCCGGCATCATGTTTAAGGGAGTGCGTGTGGCGACAAAAGCAGAAGAGCGCGCTCTCAGGAGACGCGCATATGTGTTGGAATGCGCAAACAAAATCGAAAAGAGCTTGTTCCTTTTACGCTGTCAGTCTGTGTAGCGTTTAGTGTCCTACGATTCAGCAGAGGGGGCATTTTCTGTTGCACTTCCTTGATAGGAGCGGAGCGCGTTGATGTAGTCGGAGTAGGCGGCGATTTCGGAGAGGGAGCGGGTGCCGTCGGCGGAAATGAGAGCGTAGCCGAAGTGTTGGAAGACGGCGATGTAGTAAGCGGCGGCTCCGCCTTCGCCAAGGCTACGGCGTGACAAGGGGGAGGACTCGGCGGCTTGTGCGCGGTCGTAGGCGACGAGGCGAGCGAAGGAGGAGGGGATGGTTTGGGCAAAGTCGGGATGTTCCGTGTGGTGGGTGCGGATGTAGCGGTTCATCTCATCCGTGGTGAAGGGAATGTCGAGATTGTCGGCAATGAAAGCGGCGGCTTCTTCGGCGAGGTGAAAATCACGCACACCTCACCCCGGCATTCATTACATCACGGTGTATATACACCGCTATTTTTGCTCGGAAAGAGTGTACGGAATGAGGGACGGTCCTCATGGGTGAAGCGTCACGCTTCTTCCGTGAGCAGCAGGACGCAGGATTGGAGGGGGCGGGTCCAGCGGAGGGGGAGACCGCGGGTGAGGAGGTAGGAGCCGGAGAGGGGAGTGTCGGGGCATCCGTCTTCGCCAAGGCTACGGCGTGACAAGGAGGAGGCAGATGAGAGAAGGCAGTGCCGACCTGTCTCATCGGGGGCGAGTTCTTCGATGCGGTAGCGGGCGTGCGGATTCAGGCCGCGGAGGGGAATCGTAGTCTGTTGGTCGGTGTAGGCGCGGTCGGTGGTGTAGGCGAGGACGAGGGCACTCTTGCCGTGACGGTAGAGGACGGCGCAGTCGGGCGAGGTGAAGGGGGAGACGAGGCGGTAGAGCTCGCCGAGTTGGACGATGGGGCGGAGACGCTTGGCCAGCGCAATGCGCTCGCGGAGGGCGGCGCGGTCGGTGGGCGTGAGGGTGCGGGGGTCGAGCTCCAGCCCGAGGCGCCCCATGAGGGCGACATCGAAGCGGAATTTGAGGGAGGTTTCGCGGCCCGTGTAGAGGTTCGGGCTGGCGGTGACGTGGCAGCCGAGGGCGTTCGCGGGGAAGAAGTGGGTCGCCGCCCATTGCATGCGGAGTCGGTCGTGCGCGTCCGTGTTGTCGGAGAGCCAGAATTCCTCGTGGTAAGCAGCGGCACCGAGGTCGAGCCGCCCGCCGCCCGCGGAGCAGCATTGCAGCGTGACAGCGGGGTGTTCCTTTCGCAGGCGGGCAAGGCCATCGTAGTAGCGGCGCACGGAGTCGAAAAACAGATTGCCTTGGCGGTCGGCGGGGAGGTAAGCGGACCCCGTGTCGCTCATCTTGCGGTTGCAATCCCACTTCACATAAGAAATGCCGGGAGCGGTATCGAGCACGGCGCTCACGCGACCCGCGGGGTCGGCGGCGGGGTTGGCGAGGTCGAGCACAAGCTGGTGGCGTTCCACGCGCGGGGTGATGCCGGGCAGGGTTTGCGCCAGCTCGGGGTGGGCGGCGTACAGCTCGCTGACGGGGCAAATCATCTCAGGCTCCATCCACAGGCCGAAGTCGATTCCCACGCGCTGCGCATGCTCCGTGAGCGCGGCGAGCCCGTGCGGCAGCTTGTCGGCATCGGGGGTCCAGTCGCCGAGGGAAGACGTGTCGTCCTTGCGCTTGCCGAACCAGCCGTCATCGAGCACAAACAGCTCCACGCCCAAGTCCGCGCTCTGCTCCATCATGGCATGCAGCGTCGCTTCATCCACATCGAAATGCACGCCCTCCCAGCTGTTGAGCAGGATGCGGCGCGTCTCCCGCCCGCGCGGGATGACGCGCTCCCGCAAGTGGCGGTGCAGACGGCGTGAGGCCTCTCCCTTGCCGCAGTCAGAGAACACCAGCAGGGCATCGGGCAGCACGAGCGATTCCCCTGCCCCCAAGCGGTGCGGCGCATGAGAAAAGTCATGCCCCATACCGCAGAAAAGCTGCCCGTAGGTGCTGTGTTTAAAACTCAGCGTGTAATTGCCGCTCCACGCGAGCGCGCCGAGCAGCACATTCCCCGCCTCCTCCTGCGCGGCGTTCCCCAGCCCCAGCACAAAGCCGGGCGTGCCCTCCTGCGCGCATTTCACGCCCGTGGTGCTGCCGCAGGACACGGTGCAGCCGCGGGCGATAGGCGCTTCCTCCATAAAAAGATTTTCGCCCGCCCAGCCGCCGCGAAAGCTCGTGAGATAATACCCCTGCTCCGCCCGCAGCGGGAACGCCGCAGACAGCGCGCGCAGAATCGTCACCTCACCCGCCGAGCCGTTGTGCAGCGTGGGGGAAAGCGTCAGCACGCCCTCCGCGCTCAATGTCAGGCGCAGGGAGAGCACCAGCTCGGGATAGCGCGGGTCGGCCAACACCGCAGAAAGCGCCCCTGCCCCTGCCTGTTCGGCGCTCACCACATGCGGGTCCCAGCCCAGCGTGCCGTCAGGTAGGATGAGGTGGTAGGCGAACTCCCCGCTGTAATTGCCCCACAGCCCGCGGGAGTCGAAATCCGTGGACGCGAGAGGCCACTCGCAGGCAGGTGCCACAAAGGCCTCATCCGCCTCCGCAAGCCGCGCCCCGAAGTAGCTCAGCATGAGTTTCCCCTGCTCCGTGACGCGGAGAGAAACCTGCACGGAATCGGAAAGGAGGTGGAACGCAGCGCTCATGGCCTCATCCTAGCACAAGGCGGGGGCGGCGGCAAGAACGGAGGACGAAGAAAAAACCGAGGGCAGGTGCGGGGCACCTGTCCTCGGTGGGGGAAAGCGTTGTGCTTGTCAGCCTTAGCCGATCTTGGGAAGCGAGGCGGCGGCAACGGCCTGGCCGTGGCGCTTCATCTTCTCATCGGGCACGCAGAGGTTGATGGTCAGCTCGGGGAACTCGGCCTTGATGACTTCGTCCGCCTTGTCGATGATGATCTGACCGCCCTCACCCGTGGCCACGCGGCCAAGGAAGAGGAGGTTGCGCACGCCGTAGAACTTCTTGGCGAAGTAGGCGATGGTGTAGCCGAACTCGACACCGATGGTCTCGTAAATCTTGCGGGCGCGGTCATCGCCGGCTTCCATGGCGGCCTGCACCTTCTTCAGCTGCTCGGGATAGGGCATATCGCCGAAGTCGAAGCCCGCGCGGGGAGCGAGGCGGGCCACGGCCTGCTGGGAGAAGTACATGGCGCCGACACCCTTGTCGCCGGACCACTCGTCCACGCCGCCGTCAGCCTGATAGTCAACGGGCACGAAGGCCAGCTCATTGAGCCAGGGCATGATGTGGCCTTCGCCGTCCACATAACCGGCGGCGAGGGAGGTGCCCATGGCGATGCCGAGCACCTGGGAGTCGTTGAGGCTCATGGCGCCCGCGAGAGCGGTCACTTCGCCGTCGTTCACGACTTCAAAGGGAACTTCCTTGCCCATGCGCTCGCTCCAACGCTGCTTGAGCGTGGCGAACATGGGGCGGATGACGGACTTGAAGTCCTCGGGGTCGATGCCGCGGAAGAGGGAGGCCACGCGGGGCTCGCTGTTCACGTACACACCGGCGGCGGAACCGCCGATGGCGTCCACCTGGGGCAGGTGCTTGGCGGCGCGAAGCAGGGAGTCATCCACACCTTCCAGATGGTAGTGGGGGTCCTTCTCGTGGTAGGGGTTCCAGACGACCTCCTCGGAGTAGACGACCTCGCCGTTCACCACGGCGGCGGCCTTGCGGTCGGAACCGCCGAGGTCGAAGCCGATGCGGTAACCGTCCAGGTTGCGGCCGAGGGCCACGGAGGTGCTGTTCTCGGCGGGCAGGTCGGCGGCGGAGGCCACCGTGCTCACCACGAAGGGCTCGTCATACACCTTGCAGGTCCAGTCCCAATCGAAGGCGCGGGCGCCGTCCTTGCTGTAAATCTGACCGATGGTCTCGGCAATCTTGTCATCACCCGCCACGATGAGGCGGCTGCCGCCCTTCATCCAGATGAGGAACTTGACGACGCGCTCCACATAGGTGATGTTCAGCGCGATGTTCTCCTCGCCCTCGTGGGGGAGGACAACGCCGTGCCAGCGGAAGCAGGTGCCGTCGGGGCGCACCATGGCGATATCGAGGTCGTGGGAGCCGGGGGTGGCGGCGACCTTCTCTTCATAAGCCTTTGTCCAAAGCACCGGAGCAATGAAGTCCGGATCCAGCACGGGCGTGAATTTAGGAGTGATGTTCATAGTGTTACGGGGAGAAAGTAGCACAAACAGGGCGTGCATTCAAGGGAAAAGTCATTGAATTAGGCTGGAAGTATGCGGAAAGTTGGAAGTTGGAGGTTGGAAGTTGGAAGTGTTGAAATTTGTGCGGCCGACGCCGCAAGGTTAAAACGCAACGCAAAGCGCGGGCTACAGCTTTTAGCTCAAACTACCGCATACGCTTTGCGTTGTGCTTTTTCCGCGGGCGAAGCGAGCCGAATTTGTTACTTCCAACTTCCAACCTCCAACCTCCAACTTTTACAAAGCGCGACAGCACCCAAAAGACGGCCAGCCCGGGGAGGTGCAGGACGAGGTAGTACCACGGCGCGGGGCCGAGGTGGGAGAGGATGCTGCCGGGCGGGGCTTCCTGCGTGAAGCCGTAGTTGGTGCCGAGCAGCATGTTGACGGGGATGACGCAGAGCATGTACACGTCCATCAGCCCGAGGGTGAGGAGGGGGTCCCACTTGCGGGTGCGCCAGCCTTGCAGCAGGGGCAGAGCCAGCGCGGCAAGCAGCAGCGCGCCGTGGGAGGCAAAGAAGAAGCAAAAGCGCGGGTGCGGGAAATCGAGCGTGAGCGCGGGGGTGATGAGAGCCTGCGTGCAAGCCGTGAGGACGGAGTAGTACACCATGGCGCAGGCCCACGGGCAGCGGCTCCACAGGGCATAGGCGGACACGAACACCATGACGCCGCAGTAGTGCAGCGGCAGATACTCGCCCACGGGGTCGGGCACGGGGTCCAGCGCGCGGTAGCTGTATTCCGCGGCAGTCAACAGCAGCAGAAAAAGCGCCAGCCCGCGGCAAAGCAGCGTGCGCCCCTGCTCCGATAGCCTACGCGCAGCCACCAGCCCCGCCACGGCGAGCATCAGCAGCACGAGCGCGCCGATGTGGCTCGCGCCCCAACGCGCAAAATCTGCCGTAGCGAGGGAGGTCATCATAGCCGGGTTGCCGCGGGGCGGCTCACTTGGTGTAGAGCACGTGGTCGAAGCCCGTCAGGTGCTCCAGCACCTCGCGGCGGGCGAACTGCGGCGCGAACTCGGGGAAGTAGGTGTCCGCCTCATAGCTCCCCTGCACCTCCGAGACATGCAGCGCGCTCATCCGCGGCAGCAGGAGGGCGTAAATCTGAGCGCCGCCGATGACCATGATTTCCTCGTCCTGCAACTCGAGCGAGTCCAGCTCCGCGAGATCGCGGATGACGGTCGCCCCCTCCGCCGCGAAGGAGGCATCGCGGGTGAGTACGATGTTCTGGCGGCCCGGCAGGGGTTTCCATTTGCCGAGGGAATCCCATGTCTTGCGCCCCATGAGCACGGGGTGCCCCATGGTGAGGCGTTTGAAGAGTTTGAGGTCCTCCGACAAGTGCCACGGCATCGTGCCGTTCAGGCCGATGGCACGGTCGGCGGCCATGGCCACCACGCCTGTGAAACGGTGGGTCATACGGAGACAGCGGCTTTGATGTGCGGGTGCGGATCGTAGCCGACCAGCTCAAAATCCTCAAAGGTAAATCCGTCAATCTCCGTCACGGCGGGGTTGAGCTTCATCGTGGGCAGCGGGCGCGGGTCGCGCGTCAGTTGCAGGCGGGCTTGGTCGAGGTGGTTCTTATAGAGGTGCAGGTCGCCGTAGGTGTGGATGAACTCGCGGGCCTCGTAGCCGCAGACCTGCGCCATCATGAGCAGCAGCAGCGCATAGCTGGCGATGTTGAAGGGCACGCCGAGGAAGAGGTCGCAGCTGCGCTGGTAGAGCTGGAGGCTCAGGCCGTGTTTCTCCCCGGGCTTCTGCGCGGGGATGACGCAGAACTGGAACAGGCAGTGGCAAGGGGGCAGCGCCATGCCGTCCACCTGCGCCACATTCCATGCGGAGACGAGGTGGCGGCGGCTCCACGGGTTGTTTTTCAACCCGTCCACCAGCTTGGCAATCTGGTCGATGGTGCCGCCCTGCCCGTCCGGCCACGCGCGCCATTGGGAGCCGTACACGGGGCCGAGGTCACCGTTTTCGTCCGCCCACTCATCCCAAATCGTCACCCCGTTGTCTTGGAGGTACTTGATGTTGGTGCTGCCCTTCAGGAACCACAGCAGCTCGTGGATGATGGAGCGCAGATGCAGCTTTTTCGTGGTCAGACAGGGGAAACCGTCGCGGAGGTCGAAGCGCGCCTGTCGCCCGAACACGCCGATAGTGCCCGTGCCCGTGCGGTCCTCGCGCCCGACACCGTTGTCGAGCACATCGCGGAGCAAGTCGAGATACTGCTGCATGGCGGCCTTTCGAGGTGCGGAAGAAACTTACAGGGCGAGTGCCACGCGAATCTGCTCGGCGTACTTGGCCGCCTTCTCCGCGAAGCTCAGCTCAGGCTCCTTGTAGAGGATGCCGCGGGACACATTGATGGTGGGGGGAGCCACGCGATTGCCGCCCATGAGCGCGGAGAGGTCGCCGCCCTGCGCCCCGAGCCCGGGGATGAGCAGCGGCGCATCGGGCAGGTTCGCCAGAATCTCGCCGTTGGCGTTGGTGAGACCCACCACCATGCCGACCTCCGTGGCGGCGTGCTCGGCCTTGGCGCGCTGCACCATGTCGCCCACCAGCTGATAGACCTTGCGGCCGTCAGCGAGCGTCTGCTGCTCCACATCAGCGGAGCCGGGGTTGGTCGTCACGGCCAACAGATAGACAGCCTTGCCGGGGCGGTCGAGGAAGGGGGCAAGGATGTCATAGCCCATGAAGGGGTTGAGCGTCACGGCGTCCACATCCATGCGGTCGAAGTAGGCCTGAGCGTAGTATTTCTGCGTCTCGCCGATATCGCCGCGCTTGGCGTCCAGAATGACGGGGATATCCTTGGGCATATCGGGCAGCAGCTCCTCCAGCACCTTGAGACCGGGCAGCCCCATGGCCTCGAAGTAGGCGATATTGGGCTTGTAGGCCGCAGCATAGGGAGCGGTTTCGCTCACCACCTTGCGGAGCCAGTCGGCCAGCTCGTTCATGTTGTCGGACTGCGGGCGGGGGTCGAGACCCACGCAGAGCGCGGAGCGCGTGGCCTTGATACGGGCGGAAAGTTTTTCGGAGTAATTCATGCTGCGACTATTCTACCATCTTCCCCCCTGCACTTCAAGGCGATTATCAGCGTCAGCGGCTCTGATTTTCCCCTGCGGGCATATCGCGCCGCCCGGAAACCCCGCACCGAATACATCCGCGTGAAAAACGGCGACCGCTTTGCTATGGTGCGCCGCTCGGCGGGGGATGCGACTTGGCAAAAGGCGGAAGGGTTTTTACTTGGGGAATGAAGCCGAGGGGTTGGCAAGATACATCTGCGCTGTGTCCGCCGCCCTTTTCATGTCAGCCAAATCATTCCACAATACCTCAATCGTTGCTGCATCCGTAGGCAGTAATTCCACATGATTCAGCAGAAATTCAAGCAAGGTGATGCACTTCTGCGCCTGTTTGGCGGCGTAGCTGCCATAGGTCTCACGATAACCATAGTAGTTGATGCGCGCCCATTCCAAGTCATGCTGAACGCCGTGTATCAGCTTGCGGCGTTTGTCTGCGTAATAGCGCAGGGCTTCGGGGGCTGTGATGTTGCGGCTGAACATCCTACACCGCTTGTAGCACATTAATTGCCGGCAAGGCAAGTATTTTCAACATTCAACCATCAAAAAGCAGAGTCTCGCTATCGCTCGAACATAAAGAACCGTATCTGACTCACCGTCAGATACGGTTCCCAAACATGCGCCGTCAGGCGCACGAAATCATGATTTGTACAAACATCACTGCGCGGCAGTGATGATGATTTCGCCGCGCGTGTCGCGCTCGGTGGGCTTGTTGCCGAAGGAGATGAAAAGGTGCGGCTCCTTCACCGCGGCGGGGGCGGTGAGCTTGTACACCTTGTCCGCATTGTCGGCGATGGTCTTTTCCGTCTTATCCTCAGCAATGAGTTTTTTGCCGTCGTAGAGTGCCACGCGCTTGATGACGGCCTTGTTGCGGCCGCCCTTGGGGGCGAACTCGATGCTGTAGGTGCCCGCAGCGGCGATGGGCAGCTTGCCCTCCAGCTCCGTGGGCTTGTCATTCATGGGCATGTTGCCGCCGTTCCAGCCCTCGGCATACTGCAGACCGGTAATCCAGTCGCGCTTGATGACGGGAACGGTCTTGGTGAGCAGCGTATCCGGGCCGAACTTGGGCATTTGGTCGAGGTACTTCTGCATCAGCTCCGCCTGGTTGTAGCCGCCCTTGCGGCGGATGCAGCCGATGGCGTAGGCGCAGGTCTTCTGCTTCTGCTCTGCGGTGTAGCGAGGGTCGGCAATCACCTTGTCGAGGCGGGCGAGGACCTCCTCCAGCGTAGCGGCCGCATCGGGGTCCTTTTGGAAGCCGTTGTTGTACTCCTGCGCGGCGACATAGCCGCTCTTGTCCTCGGGGTCGGCTTTCTTGATTTCGTTGAGAATCTTGTCGATACCCTCGGCATCCTGCACATGGGAAGCCTCGAAGAGCAGCTTGGCCTTCTCCCCGCCCTGAGCGCCCTCGGCCTTCGCCAGCAGGGCTTCCTGCGTACGGAGAGCCTTGAGGTGCTTCTCCATGCGGGCGGCGATGGCCTTCACATCGTTCTTCACCACGTCGGGGCCGCAGATGTACGCATAGCGGCGGTTCGTCTTGCTGTACATGACGATGGCGGGGTAGGAGATTTTGAGCGAGGCGGAGGGATATACCAAATCGCCCGCTACGGCCTTCATCTCCGCCTTGGCGGCGTCATCGGGGAACTGCAGGAGCGGAGCGAGAATCATGACGGCATTGCCCGCCGCCTTCTGGATGGCGGGGTCGGCCATGAGGCGGCGGCACTGCATGTCGCCCTTCTTGTCCCAGCCCTTGCCGTAGATAAAGAGGATGTAGCCGTCCTCCGTCACCAGGGACTTGGCCTGATCATAGTTCTGCGCGACCTGAGCGGCCTGAGCGACAGGCACCGCCATCACCGCAGCGCAGAGAGAAAGAAGAAAAAGCGTTGTTTTCATCGTTGCAAAAAGGTATGAGGTTAGAGCCGAATCTTACGCGGCGGGGTTGCCGAACACATAGATGCCGTTGAAGTGGTAGAACTCTCCGTTCGGGCGCACGCGGCGCAGGCGGATGAACTTGGCGCGGGGCTTCTCACCCGTCAGGTCGAAGCGGAGTTCGCGCTTGTCGGCCTTCTCCATCTTGGGGCCGACATCATGCCAGTCATCGTCCTTACCCGACTCGGAGTACTGCACCTGTGTGCCGTCCTGACGGCCCCAGTTGGCGTTGGCGGCGAACTGAATCGCCACCACACCCGTCACATTGGCGAGCTTGGGCAGCTCCACCATCACCCACGCATCCGCATCCTTGCCGGTGTGGAACTTGCCGCCCTCCTTGCTGAGCACGCCGGGGTGGCAGGCGGGGGCATCGAAACCGCTGGTGGAGGAAGCGCGCATCAGACCGCCCTCGGACACGAGCTTGCCGGGGAAGGGCTTAAAATCAGGGATGGCGTTCACATCCTTGCGGGCCGAGGCAGGCACCAGCTTGCCGAGGGACTGGAAGGTGGAGAGGTCCCCCGCCTGCTCGGCGGAGAGGATGGCAGCGGCGAAGAGCTTTGTCTGCGTCTCCTCATCCAGCGACTTGCCGCTCTTCATGGCCTCCGTAGTGGTGGCGAGCAGCTTCTTCTGCTCCTCAGGGCTCTTCTTCTCCGCGAGCTTGTTGCCCCAGGAGAGCGCGAGCGGCGCATAGTTCTTCTTGCCCATGCAGGCGGCGAGCACGTGTTTGTACACGCGGCAGGTGGTGTCGATATCCGGCTGCGCCTTGTCGGGCACAAAGAGGGAGAGCTGGGTGCTCGCCAGCTCCTCCACCGCCCAGCGGTCCGGGCCCATCTCGTCGATGGACTCCCAGAAGAGGCGGATGGAGGCAGCGAGATTCTTCTTCTCCTTCACCGCCTTCTTGAGGTTGGGGTACACCGTGAGCTTCAGCAACTCGGCAGCAGTCTCGGGATAGCGCGGGGCCAACAGCTTGCAGATGCCCGCATTCAGCTCGCGCCAAGCGGGACCGTTCTCGGGGGCCGTGGCCACGAGGAAGTCGTTGTAGTCGCGCCATGCAATATAGTTGAGCGGCTGCGCCTTCGTGGCGGCCTTGTGGCAGGCGAGAGCCTTGTCATTCTGCCCCGCCTTGGCAAAGAGCTGCGCCATCACGCGATAGGCGTGGGAGAGGCGGGTGGCTTCCGCCTGTTCGGGGGAGTACAGCTCGGAGGCGCAATGCAGGGTGGAGAAGCGGTGGTTGCCCGTCCACGGCTGCCAGTGCAGACCGCGCTCCCATGAGAGGGAGTAGCAGGGCGTCCACTTCTTGTCCACCAGCACGATGAAGGCGCAGTGAGCCGGCTCACCGGCCGTCAGCGCGGGCACGCCGTTGGCCACGGCAGCCGCCGTGCCGAAGTGCGACAGACCGCCGCACACGCCGCCGACATTCTGCGTCTTCCACATGTGGTTGTGGTCGTCCATACCGGCCACGGGCTCGTAGTAGTTAGAGCCGTGGATAGAGTCGCCGAACACGTTGTAGAGCACATAGCCGCAACGCCAGCAGCTGCCGCCGAACTGGTCCGCAGGCAGGTGCACGTTATCCAGCGCCCACTCAAGGCTGGGGAGGTCACCGGCGATCTGGTTGCCCTTCCAACCGCACAGCACACGGCGCTCGTAGAAATTGACCGTATCGAACACCGTGTTGAGGCGGTCCTTCTTCCAGTTGCTGTTGAAGTATTTGGCGCGCTCCAACGCCTTGTCGTACACCCAACCGTAGCGGCCGTACTCAAGGGCCGTGGCCGTGCACACATCCTTGGTGATGGGGTTCAGGAAATCCCGCCCGCGCTTGGTGAACATACCGCGCAGCATCTCGATGGTGCGGGAGGGCATGACCACCTCGCCCGTGAAGAGCAGCTGCTCCATCCAATCGAGGTTGTTGGTGAGCGCGCCTACGAGCTTTGTACCGTTGCGGCGCTTCAGGATGGACTCCATGTCCGTGGGGTGCGTTGCCTCCGCCTTCAGCTCGGCGATGATTTCATCCTTGGAGGCAATCTTGGCCTTCAGATTCTCGGCGTAGGCGCCTTCGCTCTTGGCGAGCTTGGCCTCCAGCTCGGCCTTGGCTTTCTCCGCCGCTTCCAGCGCCTTAGCGCTGTTCTCCGCAAAGGCGGTGAGATCGCTCGTCTTCTGCAGAGCCTCAGCCAACATCCACTGCGCGAGCAACAGGCGGTTCTCCGGGGCAGCAATGAAAGTCTTCACCGCGTTCTCATCCGTGGTGCTCAGCTTGGCGAGGATTTCCTGCCCCAACTTCTCCTGCAGGGTGGCCGGCGCCCCCCACTCGGCGGCCTGCACAGCCGTGCCCTTGTAGGAACCGGGGATATCCGCCACATCCACGGTGGCGAGTTTCTTCATCGCAACGGCTTTCACACCTGCGGTCTTAAGGAGTTCGTCCACATACGGAAGCTGACCGGGGTTCATGTACGCCCAACCGGCAGTGCCACCCACGGCTGCTAACAGCAGAGCGGGGATAAGAATCGATTTTTTCATAGCAAAAAGGCTTCGGAATCTTTCTCGATACTAACAGGCGTCCTCGCCCACTGCAAGCATAAAATATGCGCCCTGCCCCAAGCCTTGAAGCGACAGGCCGCTGCGGAACAAAAAACTTGACAGGACAGCCACGTGCGGGTACCCTGAACGGACTTCCGCAGCACGTTATGAACGAATATCCCCAGTACACCGTCGGCGAAACGGGCGAGCGCCCGTGGGGCTCGTGGTGTGTCTTGGATATTCAGCCCAACACGGTAGTGAAGCGCCTCTTCCTTGTGCCGGGCGGGCGCATTTCCCTGCAACGCCACCGCCACCGCTCCGAGCGCTGGGTGGTGCTCAAGGGCGCTGCAACCGTGCTCTGCGAGGCGGAGACGATTCACCTCGCCAAGGGGGAATCCGCCATCATCCCGAGCGGCGCTATCCACCGCCTGAGCAATGAGCAGACGGAACCCTTGGAGGTGCTGGAAGTGCAAATCGGCGACCTGCTGAGCGAGGAGGATATTGAGCGCTTCAGCGACGACTACGGCCGCAGCGCTGAAGCCGCTGCCAATTGAGCTGCCCGCAGCCTGCGGAAACACGGATTTAATCGCGAATGCCGTTTATTCGTTCGACAAAGGGGGATTTGTCGGGATTTACTAGGTACTATGTACTAGGTACTATTTATCAAGTTCGGCGGCTGCCGCCGCGAGATAACGAACCCGTTCTGACGCAAGCGTCAGAACGGGTTTCCCATCCTTGCGGCGACAGCCGCACTCTATTCAAAAATAGTACATAGTACCTAGTACATAGTAAATCTACAAATCCCCATTTGTCGAACGACAACTATTCAGCGTTTCTCCTAGGTGAAACGGAGTGACGCGCACTCTTCATCCTTGTTAGGCGTCATACTCTTTGTTAAGGTATCAGCATCCCCATGGATACATCATCACCTAATATCTCCATATGCCCGGAATGGCACCGCATGATACGCCGATGCCGCCCCGTTGACCGCCTGATTGCGCTGCAACTCTGTCGAGCCGCACAGAACGCGCAAAACGGCGGTGTCTTCCCGAATCTGCTCGCACTCAGCGATGCCGAGCTGGGCGCCTACCTCAACCTGCCGCCGCGCCATGTGCAGCGTCTGCGCCGCGGCGGCAGCCCGCTTTGGCGCTGCGAGGGCGATTCCGTACAGCTTTTCTTCCACGGCGCGCCCGCAGCAGCAGACGCACGCGAAGTGACACCGAAGAACAGCGGCAAACGCCTCGCGCGACATCGGAGCTTCTCACGCTTCAGGGAAACGCGACAGGCAGGGCGCAGACAGCTTCTGCCGCCGCCCGCGGAGTACCCGGCCCCGGAAGCGGACGAGCCGATGGCCGCCGATGAGGACGAGCTGTGAAGCGCGTCAGGCGAGCGGGCGCTCGGTGAACCACGCCTTCATGGTGTCGGTAATGCGCACCAACTCTTCCTCTGTGATGATGTAAGGCACCATCGCATACAGGCAGCAGAGGAAGGGTCGGCTGAACACACCGCGCGCATAGGCGAACTCCTGGTACCCCGACAACACCTCGGGGGAGGTGACCTCCACACACACGCAACCGCCCATCACGCGCACCTCGCGGATGCGCGGGTCGGCAAAGCCCGCCATCTCGCGCTTCAGAATGCTCTCGATGCGCGCGATGCGCTCCATGTAGTTGCCCTGCTCAAACAGCTCGATGGATTTCAACGCCGCCGCACAGGCCAGCGCATTGCCCATGAAGGTGGGGCCGTGCATGAAGGCGTGCGCGGGGTCGTCATCATAGAAGCCGTCATAGACGCGGTGGTTGGCGACGGTCACGGCATGGCCGATGTGGCCGCCCGTCAGCGCCTTACCCAGCACGAGAATGTCGGGCAGCACGACATCCGCCACAAAGCGGTGCCCCGTGCGGCCGAAGCCCGTGGCCACCTCATCAAAAATCAGCAGCACGCCGTACTCATCACACAGCTCGCGGGCACGTTGCAGAAAAGAGATGTCGTACATGCGCATGCCGCCTGCGCCTTGCAGAAGAGGCTCAACGATAAAGGCGTTCAGCTCCGCATGGTGCTCTGCAAAAGCTTTTTCCAGCGCAGGGATTTCCGTAGGCACGTGGATGACATTCTTCTTGGCGCCGTAGGCTTGGAGGACGAAGTGGTAGTCCTCGTCATCGCCCACCTCCATGGCTTTGAAAGTGTCGCCGTGGTAGGCATGCGTGAGCGAGAGCACCTTCGTGCGCTGCAACTCGCCGCGGTTCACAAAGTACTGGAGCGCCATCTTGAGCGCCACCTCCACGGCCACGCTGCCGGAGTCGGAGTAAAAGCAGTAGTCCAAATCCCCCGGCAGCCAGCTTTGCAACTTGTCGGAGAGTTTTTTCGCAGGCTCATGCGTCAGCCCGCCGAGCATCACGTGGGAGAACTTGTCCGCCTGCTCCTTGATAGCGGCGGTGATGACGGGATTGCGGTAGCCGTGAATCGCACACCACCAAGAGGAGACAGAGTCGATGAGCTTCGCATCTTTCGTGTACAGGTACACACCCTCCGCCGCCGTAATCTCATACGGCGCGGGCATGTGTTTCATCTGAACGTACGGGTACCAAATCATGCGCCCACCATAGCACAAGGCAGCCCGAACGACAAGGGCTTTTCGGATTTAGCATGACAAACCGAGGCGGCCCGACAAATCCTCATTTACCAGCGTGCTCCTTCACCCATTTTTCGTAGGCCTCGAGGTAGGGCACGCCGTCCACGAAAAGCTGCACGGGGATGAGTCCGTTGCGCTCACGAAGGACGCATTCCATGGTTACGAGGACCTTCTTCTCGGCGGGGGCGTTCCACGCGATGCCCGGGAGGTTGCCCTTCTTTTCGGGCACATAGTATCGCAGGGCACGGCGCAGCGACACGCAACACACGGGCACCGATTGTTCCTCACTACTCTCCGTGCGGGAGGAGGTGATATAGGCACGCATCGGCGCAGGGAGGCGGCGTTCACCCTCGCGGCAGACATCCTCACTGCTGCCCCAACTTTCCACGCGGCTCAGGTGGCATACACCCTCCGCATCGGGGCGCACGAAAGCGATGAAATTCCCATCATGGCTGTCCCACCAGCAGCGAAGGAGCGTCGCCCCCTCCGTCTGTTTCTCTCGGGCGGGATAGGGGATTTCAATTCTCTCCCCGCCTCTGTAGGTAGAGACAGAGTCCGCAACCCAATACAAGCTCTTGCCGAGACGGGGTTCATCAGATGTCAGCGGAATCTCCTCCTCCATATCGAGGCTCAGATAATCACCGCGGAAGAGGTCTCGGGGGTCGTAGGGCTTCACCGCCAGCAAGATGCGGGGGGATGCCGCCATCTCCTGCACGCGGGCATGGTAGCTGTAGCCCAGCCACGAAAGCTGGCCGAGCAGCACGGCAACAAGAAGCGAAAAGGCGATTTTATTCATGGGCGGGAGTGAGGTTCGTATTCTGAGCCATGCCGGAAACCAGACGGCGGCGCGATTTTTCCAGCACCAGAGCACCGAGCAGCAGGAGCACGCCGCCCGCAATGAGCACCAGCCCGCTCTCCGTGTAAGAGCCGAGCACATCGGCAAAGAGGCGAATAGCCGCCACGGCAATCAGCAAGCTGCCCGCGTTCACCCACAGCACGCGCGACGCCAGCGAGCCGCAAAGCATCATCAGCACACCGAAGCCGAAGGTCAGGCAGACGGAACACAAGGTCGGAACAGGCGTGCAGCACAGCAGGGGCACCGCCGTTACCATCGCGCCCAGCAGCAGGTGGGCGATGCGGGATTGATATTTCGGGCGAAGGAGGAGGAGAGCGAGCACCGCCATCCCTGCCCCCGCACAGCCGCCCGTCAGCGTCAGAACTCGGCAGAAGTCCGATTCCTCAATGCTGCACAGGGCAAAGAGAACGCCCATCAACAGCGTGGCGGGCAGCGTCAACCATCCGTAAGAGCGGAAGAAGGCTGCGCCGCGCGTGGCGCACAACTCTGCGAAGATGAACCAAAACAGCGTCAGGGCCCACGCCGACAGCATTTCACATTCCGGCCGCGTCAGATAATCCGGCACGAGGGGCAAAGCATGGTAAAAGGACTCAAAACTCAGCCACGACTCGCAGGGAGAAGTCTCAAAGGAGCCAATCAGCAGCACATAGCTCGCCACCGCGACCGCGGCAATCAGCAGTCGTTGGCGCACGAGGAAGGGGATCGCCGCCACGCCGCAGAAGAAGAGCAACACGCCCTCCACAAAAGGATTCTGGAGCTGGAAAATCTGCCCGTAGAGCGAGATATCCGCCAGCCACATCCCCGCGCCGAGGAAACCGCAGACCTCCGCCACCAAGGGGTGTCCGTTCCGCAGGGCAAACCACGCCGCCCAAAAGCCCGCGAGCAGCACCATGCCCGTGCCCATCTTCACGAGGTCGGGAATCTGCTGCCAGTTGGCGCTGATGAGCATGATGATGCCCGCGAGAATGAGCGCACCCGCCAAGCCGCACAGCGACAACAGCAGCCAGCGGCGGTGCCGCGGTGCGTTCAGATGAAAATGCTCGATAATCGACGCCTGTTGCTCGGGCGTAATCAGCCCGGCGGCGGCGATGCGGTCTATATCGGATTGTTTCATGAAAAAATTAACGATACACCATCACGGGACCCGTGACGGAGGATTGCACGGAGCGCACCTTCTGCACCACGCGGATGAAGAGTGCGGCGGCGCTGTCCACCTCCTCCGCTGTGGTGTAGCGGTTGAGGGAGAGGCGCAGGGATTCGCGAATCTGCGCATCGGGCAGCCCCATGGCGCGGAGCACGTGGCTGGGCTCGGGTTCGGCGCTGGTGCAGGCGCTGCCCGTGGAGCAGAGGAAGCCCGCAGGCTCCAGCAGCAGGGAAAGGGATTCCGCCTTCATGCCGGGGATGCGCATATTGAGCACATGCGGCAGACGCGGGGCGGTGCCGCCGTTGATGACGGTCTCGATACCCGCAGCGGAAAGGGCGTCGAGGAAGCGTTGGCGCAGGTCGGCAAGGTGGGCGTAGATCTCCGCCGCGGCGAGGGCCAGCTCGGCAGCCTTGCCCATGCCGACAATGCCCGCAACATTCTCCGTGCCCGCGCGGCGGTAGTCTTCCTGCGCGCCGCCCGTGAGGTAGGGCTTCCACTCCGTGCCCGTGCGGACGTAGAGCGCGCCGACACCCTTGGGCCCGTGGAACTTGTGCGCAGAAAGGGAAGCGAAGTGGACAGGGACCTCGTGCAGATTCACGGGGATTTTGCCCGCCGCCTGAACGATGTCCGCGTGGACGCGCGCGCCCACCTCCGCGGCGGCATGAGCGAGCGAGCGGACGGGTTGGATGACACCCGTCTCGTGGTTGGCCCACGCGAAGCTCACACCGTCATGCCCGGGCAGCAGCTCTTTCCACTCAGGGACATCAGCCACGCCGTTGGCGAGCACGGGAGCCACATCACCGTGCAGAGTGCGGAGAGTGGCGGGGTGCTCGGTGGCAAGGGTCAGCGCGTGCTCAAATTGCGCGAGGGCGGTGTTGGTCGCTTCCGTGGCGCAGGAGGTGAAAAAGATTTCGGAGGCGTCCGCTCCCACGAGCGCGGCCACCTGCTCGCGGGCGGTGTCGAGGGCACGGCGCACGGCCTTGGCGGGCGCGTAGGCGGCGGAGGGGTTGTAGTACTGCTCGCGCAGGTAGGGCAGCATGGCCTCCAACACGGCGGGGTCAAGCGGGGTCGTCGCGTTGTTATCCCAGTACCACATGGCTTACATCTTGTTGAGCACAGCAGCCACACAAGGCGGGACGCAGGACTCCACCCAGCACTCGCCGCCTTTTTGGCCCACAAAACCGCGCACGAAGGAGGAGGAGACAGCCTCCAGCTCGCTCGGCGGCATCAAAAAAACACTTTGCAGGGCGGGGGCCATGCGGGCGTTCATCTGAGCCATGGCTTTTTCATAGTCAAAATCCGCCGCGTTGCGGACGCCGCGCAGCAGGTGGGTTGCCCCCTGCTCTTTCGCCCAATCCACGAGGAAGCCCTCCGTCAGGCACTCCACGCGCACGTTCGGCAGCTCTGCCGTCATCTCGCGCAGCAGCTCCGCGCGCTGTCCCATCGTCAGAAAGCCCTTTTTCTCGGGGTTCACGGCGAGCACGACCACAAGCTCGTCAAAGAGCTCCGCCCCGCGCTGCATCATCCAAAGATGCCCCTTCGTCGGCGGGTCAAAGCTGCCGGCATAGATGCCTACGTGTCTCATAGAAAGGTGGAGGTCGGAAGTATGGAAATTCCGCGCGGCTTCGCCGCGCCTCTATTCTACTTCGTACATCGTACCTCGTACATCGTACATTCCCTTACGCCTTGGGCTTGATGACGGCAATCTTGCCGCTGCGGGTAATCATCTCGACGTTGTAGTCCTCCATGAGGTTGAGGAAGCGGTTGAGACGGAACTCGCCGCCGGAAATCTCGATAGTCAGGGACTCGCGGGTGGCATCCAGCACGCGGGCACCGAAAATCTGGCAGAGCTCGAGAATGTCCTGCTTCTTGTCGCCGAAGATAACGCGCATGAGCACGATTTCGCGGTAGATGGTCGGCTCGTTGCGGAAATCGGTCACTTCTACCACATTGATGAGCTTGGAGAGCTGCTTAATCACCTGATCGAGCTTGGAACCTTCCTCCGCCACGTCGATATTCATGCGGGAGAACGAGGGGTCCTCGCAGGGGGCGACGTTGAGGGAGTGGATGTTGTAGCCGCGCCCCGAGAAAAGGCCGGCCACGCGGGAAAGCACGCCGAATTTATTCTCAACAAGGACGGAAATCGTGTGGTGCGGAGTGGACTGGGACATGATGTGTAAGTATTGAAGTTAGGTTATAAGATAAGAGCTTTTCTGTCAAGCCCCCGTTGAGATGTACAAAGTACAATGTACAATGTACAAATCAGGAAGCTAGGCGGCTTCGCCGCAGGTTTATTCGGAAGGGGGAGGTGTTTCGGTTGCAGGAGCTTCTTCCGAAGTTTCCGGCTTGGGTTTCGGTTTCTTTTCTTTTTTGGTGTTGAAGCGGTTGGCGGCCATGTCAAAACCCTCGTTTAAGGAGACGACGGCGGCTTCTTCGGCTTTGGCGAGGGTATCTTCCAGCAGGGGGCGTTCATCAGGGGAGAACTTGCCGAGCACATGGCCGACCATGTTCTTCTGCCCCGGTACACCGATGCCGACACGGATGCGGGGGAATTTCTCGCCGCCGAGGTGGGCGATGATGCTCTTGATGCCGTTGTGCCCGCCCGCCGAGCCGCTGGCGCGGAGCTTCAGCGTGCCGACGGGGAAGGCGATATCATCATAAATCACCATCACCTGTTCGGGCTCCCACTTGAAGTAGCGCATGAGCGGGCCGACGCTTTCACCCGAGAGATTCATGAAGGTCTGCGGTTTCACCAACAGCACCCCCCTGCCCGCCGCAATCTCTGCTTTGCGGGCCTTATCAAGCTTCCACTCCGCGCCGAAACGCCGTGCCAGCCTGTCGAGCACCATAAACCCGACGTTGTGGCGCGTCTCGGCGTAATCACGGCCCGGATTACCGAGACCAACGATAATTTTGAGCGAAGCGGACATCACGCTTTGGTGGCGATTTCCACGAGCTTGAGATTTCTGTTCACCGCGTTCAGGTAGGCACGCGCGGAGGCTTCAATCACGTCCGTGGCCGCGCCCTTGCCGGAGACAGGCTTGCAGGAGCAATCCGTGCCGAACTGCACCTTAACGGTCACTTCACCGAGGGCGTCCTGCCCCGCGGAAGCGGAGCGCACGTTGTATTCCACCAACTCGCCGCCCTTGGTGCGGGTGATGCGGTCAATGGCCTTGAAACAGGCGTTCACAGGGCCGTTGCCGATGGCGCAGTCCGTGAAGCGCTTACCCTCTTTCTCCAGCGTCACCGTGGCGGTGGGCACCGCCTCGGAGCCGGAGGTGAACTGCAGGGCAATCATCTTCCACACGGCGTTGTGTGTGTCGAGGGAGTCGTTGACGAGGGAGGCAAGGTCGTCATCGTAGACGAACTTCTTGCTGTCGCCCACTTTCTTGAAGCGGTTGAACACCTGCGTCAGCTCCTCATCGGAGAGGGTGTGGCCGAGCTTTTCGAGACGCGCTTTCACGGCGGCGCGACCGCTGTGCTTGGTGAGGGGCAGCTCCGTCTCGCCCCAACCGACTTCGGCGGGGTCAATCACCTCGTAGGTTTCGCGCTTGGCAAGGATGCCGTGCTGATGGATACCGGAGGAGTGGGCAAAGGCGTTCTCACCGACGATAGCCTTGGAACGCTGCACGGAGAGGCCGCTCATGCGCGCCACCACACGGCTGGTCGTCACGATTTCGCGGGTGTTGAGGTTGTGCGGCTTCTCGCCCTTGGCGAACCCAAAACTCTCGGGGCGGGTGGAGAGCGCCATGCTGACTTCTTCGATAGCGGCGTTGCCCGCGCGCTCACCGATGCCGTTAATCGTGCCCTCCACCTGACGCGCGCCCGCCGCCACGGCGGCAAGGGAGTTCGCCACGGCGAGACCGATGTCGTTGTGGCAATGCACAGAGAGCACGCACTTATCGACATTGGGCACAAACTTCACCATGTACTCAATCATCTTGGTGTATTCGGCGGGCGTGGTGAAGCCCACGGTATCAGGAAGATTCACGGTCGTGGCACCGGCGTCGATGACGGCTTCCACCACCTGCGCGAGGTAGTCCAGCTCCGTACGGGAGGCATCCTCCGCGGAGAATTCCACATCGTTCACCAGACTCTTGGCAAGTTTCACGCCCTCCACCGCCATGGCAAGGATTTCCTCCTTGCTCTTCTTGAGCTTGAACTCGCGGTGCAGCGGGCTGGTGGCGAGGAAGGTGTGGATGCGGGCGCGATCGCCCGCAGGGGCCACGGCGGCGGCCGCCGCACGAATATCCTTCTCCACGCAGCGGGCAAGACCGGCGATACGGCACTTCTTCACCGTACGGGCAATGGTGGAGACAGCCTCGAAGTCGCCGTCAGAAATCACGGGGAAGCCGGCCTCAATGATATCCACACCGAGTTTCTCCAGCTGACGGGCCACCTCCAGTTTCTGGCGGAGGTTCATGGAAGCACCGGGGCACTGTTCACCGTCGCGGAGGGTGGTATCGAAGAAGAGGACTTTGTCGTTCATAGCTATATCTCTTGTTACTGGCCGCATTCTCTCACGCGCGCGATGCTTTTGCAAGCACATTTTTTCATTTTTACGTCAGTCCGTCGCGCGCGCGCGTTAGGCTACTTCTTACGCGCGCGCGCGAAAAGGGCCTGCTATTTTTTGATTTTCAGGAGGCCTTATCTGCTCCATAAACTCAAAAAAAACGATACCCACCTGCCTTGCGGCAGGTGGGTATACAAAATCAATATTTCGAGGGGCGGAATCAGATGAGATTCTCGCGCTCCTTGTCGAGGTAGTACTTGTAGGTATCCACCTTCAGCTCGCCGCAGGCGGCCTCGTCGCACACGATGATGGCGGCGGGGTGCATCTGCAGAGCGGAAGCCGTCCACTTGTGGGACACGCTGCCGTCGATAATGTGGGCGAGAGCGCGGGACTTGTGGTGGCCGTTGCAGACAAGCAGCACTTCCTTGGCGCCCATCACGGTGCCGATACCGACGGTCAGAGCCTGCTTGGGCACCTGGTTCACGTCGTTGTTGAAGAAGCGGCTGTTAGCGATGATGGTGTCCGTCGTCAGAGACTCGATGTGCGTGGGAGCCGTAAGGGAGGAACCGGGCTCATTGAAAGCGAGGTGACCGTCGGGGCCGACACCGCCCATGAAGAGGTCGATACCGCCGGCCTCCACGATAGCCTTCTCGTAATCCTCGCACTCCTTCTTGAGGTCAGCAGCGTTGCCGTTGAGGATGTGCACGTTCTCCTTCTTGATGTTGATGTGGGAGAAGAAGTTGGTCCACATGAAGGAGTGGTAGGACTCGGGGTGTTCCTCGGGCAGACCGACGTACTCGTCCATGTTGAAGGTGATGACGTTCTCGAAGGAGAGCTCACCGGCCTCGTACTTCTTGATGAGAGCACGGTACAGACCGAGGGGGGAGGAACCCGTGGGGCAGCCGAGCTTGAAGGGCTTCTCGGGGGTGGGGTTGGCTTCGATGATACGCTTGGCCACGTAGTCGGCAGCCCAAGCGGACAGCTTGTCGTAATCAGGTTCGATGATAACGCGCATAGTGCTTGTATTAGGTTGAGAGAATAAAATCGCGGGCACGAGCTTGCCCGTTCCTGCGCACGCGACTATAGCAGCTTTCCCCTGCTAAGGAAAGCATTTTCTGCGCGAGTGCGGACAAAACTACGTCTCTCGGCTTACTCGCTGAGATCGGCGATGTACTTGATGAAGCCGGGGTCGTAGTGGTCGCAGAAGAGGGACTTCTTTTCATCCAGCGCGGCAATCTGCGCCATTTCGGCATCCGTCAGCTCAAAATCAAAAATGTTCATATTCTCGCGCATACGCTCAGCGTGCGTCGTCTTGGGAATGCAGACGATGCCGAGCATAGTGAGATAGCGCAGCGCCACCTGCGCGGCGGTCTTGCCGTGTGCCGCGCCGATGCGCATGAGCAGAGGATTGCGGAAGAGATCGTTCTTACCCTCGGCAAAGGGCCCCCACGACATGAGCGTGGTGCCGTAGCGAGCCATCTGCTCCATGAGCTCCGTCTGCTGCCAGAAGACATGCGTTTCCATCTGGTTGACAGCGGGGATAGCGCCGCTGAACTCCACCAAGTCCTGATAGCGGTCGCGGTGGAAGTTCGACACGCCGATAGCGCGAATCTTGCCCGCTTTCTGCGCTGCGCGCAGAGCTCGCCATGTGCCGTAGTAATCGCCGTAGGGCTGGTGAATGAGCATCAAATCGATGTAATCCGTGCGCAGTTTTTCCAGCGACTCCTCGATGCTCGCCGCGGCGCGTTTCTCGCCCGCGTTGCTCACCCACACCTTCGTAGTGAGGAAAAGGTCCTCGCGCGGGATACCGCTGGCAGAAATCGCCTGTCCGACGCCTTCCTCGTTATAATAGGCTTGCGCCGTGTCAATCAAACGATAGCCGTTCTCCAGCGCAGCGGTCACGCAGCGTGCGCATTCCGTGGGCGGCACCTGAAACACACCGAAACCGAGCACGGGCATGCTGATATGCCCCTTGAGCGTCACATATTCCATACTCCGCATTCTAACGCATGCCCGCAAGGACTGCAAGCGCACATTCAAGAAACGGGGCAATTTTCGAGACAAAGGAGGATTTGTAGATTTACTATGTACTAGGTACTATGTACTATTTTTGA